>DGUF01000019.1:0-6996 GCA_002394525.1 Lachnospiraceae bacterium UBA4317
TACTTTTGACCTTTACATCATTAAAACGTAACGGAAATACATTTTTATCTGACCAGGCCCCGGTCCGGAAGAATCTTCGGCCGGCGGTCGGACGACGCGGCGCCCCGCGGGGAGCCTGATCCGGAAGGGGCTTCGCCCGGCGGCCAGATGACGCGGCGCCCTGCGGGGAGCCTCGACATGGAGGAACACAATGAAAAAAAACAGACCTGTGCAATTCCCGATCCATGACAGCAGACAGAAAAAAGCCCGTCTCCTGTCCCGCGGAGTGTGGCCGGCGGTCCTTCTGTGCGCCGCCCTGCTTATCAGCGGCTGTGGAAAAGGCAAGGGCGATGCCGGGCAGGAAAGCCCGTCCGCAGCGGATACAGGGGCGACCGAGCTCGCCTCCGCGGCGGCCGCGACCCTGGATGAGTCCGGCTTTGCCGGGACCCTGGCCCCGGCCGAAGAGGAAAAGGCCCCGGCCTTTTCCGCCGCCGATAAAGACCTGACGATCGTCCTGGACCCGGGACACGCTGCCCAGGTCCCTGAATGGACTGAGCCGGTCGGCCCCGATTCCAAAGAGCTCAAGGAGGCCGATACCCTCGGAGCCTTCGGGAACGCCAGCTCTACCTTCGAATACGACCTGACCATGAATGTGAGCAAGAAGCTCCGCACTGAGCTGGAAGAGCGCGGCTACAAGGTCGTGCTCACCCATTCCGACACGGTCCTCCCCATCAGCCGGGCCCAGCGGGCCACCGTCGCCAATGACAACAGGGCCGATGCCTTCATCCAGATCTATGCCAACAGCTCGGAGGACACCACGATCAGCGGGGCCTCCGCCATGTGCATCACCGAGGAAAACCCCTATCACCCCGAGCAGTTCAAGGCCTCCTACCGGCTGACAAAGACCATCCTGGATACCTTCTGCGAAAAGACCGGGGCAAAGCAGCAGAATATTGAGATGACAGATACCATGACCGCCTCCAACTGGAGCCAGGTGCCGACGACCCTGATCTGCCTCGGCTACATGAGCAATCCGGATGAAGACCTGAAGATGAACCAGGATTCCTACCGGATCGACATGGCAAACGCCATCGCCGACGGCCTCGACCGCTGGTTCGCCGAGATGCCCGAAGAGGAACTGGCCCTGCATCCCGGCATGACGCCCGGCGCCGCAGGCAACGCCGCGGCCGCCCTGTCCGGAACCGCAGCCACCGCCGCTCCCGCCGCCGAGGATCCCTCGACAGCCGGAACCATCCCTCCCTACGCCGTCCCCGGAACCAATCCGCAGACGGCCGGCCAGACCCCCTTCGCGGAGGATCTGGCCCCCACTGCTCCCGGCACCACACCCACTGATCCCTCTCAGACAACCCTGCCAGCCGGCGTGACTCCCGGCTCTGTGGATTCCTCCGCTGAACTCGGGGCACCCGCTGCCCAGACCGGCACCCAGAATACCGGCACCCAGAACACTCAGACCGGAACCCAGAACACCGCCCCGGCCGCCTCTCCCTACGACATCAACAGACAGGCCGAAATGGGCACCCCCGCCAGCAGCTCGTCACAGCTCCAGACGCCCCAGGTTCCCCTGGTCGAAGCCCCCGGGTCCGACGGAGCCCTGGATGAAGACTCCGCCTCCCTCTACTTCACGGCGGAGACCCAGAACCCCGCCGACTTCGGCGTGCCCGCCGACAGCACCTCCGACTCCGTCGATTTCAACGAGGAGCCGGACAACTCCACCTACCCCGGAGCCGAACTCGGCAGATGAGTCAGCGGGGACGTAACAAAGTGACTCATTTTGAGCCACCGGGGACGCAACAAAGTGACTTATCTTGCGCAAGCCCTGCACGGGCAGAGACGCAGGCGCCTGACTATTTTTGCGCGAGCAGTGCACCGGCAGAGACGCAGCTCGCAGCTGTCTCCATCATTTTCGGCAGACGGCCACAGACAAACATAAGAAAAAAAGGACGGTCGATCGATCGTCCTTTTTTTCTTATGTTTTTTCTTATGTTTTTTCTGACGTCCCTTTCCCGGAATTGCCGGAAAAGCCTGCATACCGGGCTTGAACAATGTCCGCGAAGCAGACTTTAACAAAGTCTGCGAAGCAGACATTGTTATTTATTGCGCGTGAGCCAGTGCCTCACAAAGATATACAGGCAGATCAGGAAGGCCAGCATGAAGCCGAAAAAGCCCAGGGCGGGGATCCCCAGCATCTTGGGATGCATGTCCGTCGTGCAGATGATGCTGGAGCCGATCAGCAGGGCCATGACCCACAGGCCCATGACGATATTTCTGACCAGGCGTCTGAGCAGGCTCGACATCTCTCTGGTGGCATCCAGCCTGATGCTGATCTCGGCCTGGCCCTTGAGATATTCCTCCAGAACGCTCTTGACCAGGGGCGGGATCTCCACACTCTTGTAGGCCGCCGTGTAAATCTTTTTGCCGCCCTTTTTCAACTCCTCCTTCAGGTCGAAGTTTTCCATGGCGTTTTCGCGGATGCGGGCGGCGGCGATCTCCATCATATTGATGTCCGGACTGATCTCGGACAGGACCCCCTGAATGTGGTTGAGACCCCGTCCCAGCATGGTCATGCCGTGGGGCAGGCGCAGGCCGTGCTCCTTCATGATATCCAGGATCTGCATGAAAAAATCGACGATATCGATACTGCCCAGGGACATTTTTCCATATCGCTCAATCAGGGTCCTCAGTTCCCTGTAGAGCCGGCCGTCGTCCACGCGGCCGTTGGAGTCGCACAGCTCCAGAATGGTACTCTCCAGACCCGCGATATCGCTGACCGCGATCGCCCGGATGGCCCTTTCCATCAGCTTTTTGTCCCGGGCGGACAGGCGTCCCATCATGCCCATGTCGATCCATACGATCTTGCCGTCATGGACCTTGACATTGCCCGGATGGGGATCGGCATGAAAAAAGCCGTCCTCCATGACCTGCTTCATGTAGTTGTTGATCAGCTTGCGGCCCACCTCCTGCAGGTCATAGCCCCTGCTCAGCAGGTGGTCCCTGTCGTCGATGGCGCAGCCGCCGACATACTCCATGACCATGACCCTGCTGGTCGTGTATTCGTGATAGAGATGGGGGACGCGCACATAGGCGATCTCCGCGTTGTTGCGGGCAAATTCCTCGACATTGGCCGCCTCCTTGAGGAAATCCATCTCCTCCTGGGCGACCGCCCACATCTCATCCAGGACCATGCCCAGGTCGACGACATTTTTGATCCCTCCGACGGAGGGCATCAGGTGGACCAGGCGGTGGAGCAGACCGATGTCCCTGGCCATGGTGTCATAGACGCCCTTTCGCTGGACCTTGATGACGACATCCTCCCCGGACCGCAGGGTCGCCCTGTGGACCTGGGCGATGGAAGCGGAGCCCAGCGGTTTTTGCTCGATCGATGAAAATACCTGGTGCCAGTCCTCCCGGTAGGACCGGTTGATGACCTCCTCCACATCCGAAAAGGGCATGGGGGCCACCTCGGAATTGAGCTTCATCAGCTCATCGCAGTAGGCCCTGGGCAGGATATCCGAATGCAGGGACATGATCTGGCCGAGCTTGATATAGGTGGGACCGAGTTCCTCCAGAATGACCCTGAGCTTCTCCGGCGTCACACCTCTGGTGATCTTATTGCGGAAAAGGACCTCGCGGATCTCCCTGGTCCTGGAGCGGTTGTCCATTCTAGCCTTGTTTTCTTCCATAATACTCCCGTACTCCCCGACTCTTTCTCGTCCCCGGTCCGGTCCCCGCCTGCATGAGCATGGTCCCGGTTCTCAGTCTGCTCCTGTCTCAGTTTACTCCTGTCACGGAACATCCCTTCCACAGTCCATTCCTGTCACAGCTCAGTCCTGTCGCAGCTCACTCCTGTCACAGCTCATTCCTGTCACGGTCCATTCCTGTCACGGTCCATCCCTGACCACAGTCCCTTCGGAACCGGGACAGCAACCTGCGGGCACTTTGCATTTTTCAGGCTCCGTCAATACAGCATACGAAAACGCCCACAGCGGGCCTCGGCTCTGTCGCCGACCCGCTGCGGGCCGCTCATCATTTCTTTTTTCACAGCTCTGAGGGATCTGAGAAGACCCGGCCTCTTATTCCGCGTCCTTGTCCTCAGTGGCAGGTGCATAGCCCTCTTTTTTGAGGTCA
Organism: Lachnospiraceae bacterium UBA4317; assembly: GCA_002394525.1. Next base: position 4,126 of record DGUF01000019.1, read on the forward strand.
TCGTCCATCTGATCCAGCTCTGCGGAAGCGGCCGCGGCCTCATCACCTTCCGCGGTTCCGGTCACATCAGCGATCGCATCCTCGGCCTCTTTGATCTTGGCCTTGAGGAAGGCAAGTTCCTCTGCGGTCATCTTGGAAAGCTTCTCTTCGATATTTCCTGCATCCGCTTTGCGGGCGTCGATCGTCTTCTTGACATTGTGCTGCAGCTCCTTGTTGAGCTCCTTGCCCTGCTCGACTGTGATCTCACCCTTTTTGACCAGATCATCAATGATCTGCTGGGACTTTTCCACTGTCGTCGCGGCAGCGCCGATTCCGACCAGGAGAACCTTCTTGAGTCCATCACCGATTTTGTCCATTGCCATTTCAATTCCTCTCTTTCCGGAGCGAAACAACCTGAACATCCGACAATCTGTCCGTGTCGCTCCGGCACGAACCTGTCGATTTTTACCAACGCGGTATCCGGCTGGCGGATATCCGCACAACACAATCGTCACAGAAAAGTGTTAACAGACTGTGTCTTAAGAAACATGTAATTGGAAACTATATGAAAAGAATCTAAAACGGGCAGTCATGACCGGGGTCATTGACTCACAAAAAGGAGCCGGACTGATACGTCCCCATGACTCACATGGCTCGAAACGCAAAGTCATGGCTCACATTGATTCAGATCAGCCGCAACGCGTATAAAAGCCTGGGGATGAAAATAATCAGGCCCGTGACCGCCGCCATGACCGCGGCAATGAGGACGGCACCGGCCGCGGCGTCCTTGGCCCGCTTTGCCAGCGGATGGTACTCCTCTGTCACAAGGTCCACCACCGCCTCGACAGCGGTATTGACCAGTTCCAGGCCCATGATCAGGCCGAAGAGGACAAAGCACAGGCACCACTCGGTCACAGAGATCTGCAGCAGGAGGCCGAAGATCACGACCAGGAGGGCAAAGCCCATGTGGATCCGCATGTTTCTCTCCCCTGTCCCGATCAGGATTCCGTCAAAGGCATGGGAGAAGCTCTCCGGCAGGGGCTGTCTGCCGGTCCTCTTTCTGCCGCTGCGGTTTTTTCCGGCCGTCTGCCGCTTGCCCGCTGTCCGGTCTGTCTTCCGGGCGGCTGTGGAGCGGCGGCTGTCAGACTTCCCGGATGTCCCTGCCGCAGTGCGTGACACGGTTTTTCCGGATGCCCCTGCCGCAGTGCGTGACACGGTTTTTCCGGATGCCTCTGCCGCAGTGCGTGACACGGTTTTTCCAGATGCCCTGCCCCCGGATCCGTCCGCCGATTTCCCGGAGGCTTTTTTCGCAGGCTTTGCCGGCAGTTTATCCGGCTTTTCCTGTGACACCCCGGCCGGGGCCCTTTTGCTTGTTCTCTCTGTATCCGAATAAAAATCCCTATCTGCTTCTGTCATATCCAAACTGCTCTCCGCTGCTGGTCTTTATCTATCCCAGATTCGTTATGACCGGGATATGCCTTTATTATTTTTTCATAGGTACAGGGCTTTTTCAATAGATTTTTGTAAAAACATCACAAAAAATCCAGGTTTGGCTTATAAAGATTATGCAAATCAGCAGGAAAAGGCTCCGTCCTCAGATCACGCGAGGGATGCGGGCAGCTGGCGCAGTCCCGCCGTCATTCATTTGTCGAAGACAGCCGCGCAGTCCTGCAGGCGCTCGATGATATTGATGCGCTGGGGACACGCGCCCTCGCACTGGCCGCAGGCGATACAGTCGGAGGCCTTTCCCTTTCCGGCCGTGTCGCGGTCATAGGCCTCCCGGCCCTCCTTGATCTTGCCGTAGACCATCTGGCTGTTTCTGGCTTCAAAGATATCCGGGATCGGGATGTTCCGGGGACATCCGGCCGTGCAGTAGCTGCAGCCCGTGCAGGGGATGGAGGGAATGGCGGCCAGCGCGGCCTGGGCTTTGCGGATCGTCTCCTGCTCCGCCTCATTGAGGGGGCGGAAGGCATTCCTGCCCATATAGGAGAGGTTGTCCTCCATCTGCGCCACGTTGGACATGCCGGACAGGACCGTCAGGATCCCGGGAAGAGACGCGACATAGCGGATGGCCCAGGAAGCCAGGGACATATGGGGCTCCGCGGCTTCCAGGATCTCGCGGACCGGCGCGGGCGGATTGGCCAGGGTCCCGCCCTTGACGGGCTCCATGACCACGATGGGCTTGTTGTGCCTGCGGGCGACCTCATAGTTGGCGCGCGACGCGACGGACGGGTCCTCCCAGTCCGCGTAGTTGAGCTGGAGCTGAATAAAGTCCACCTCGGGATGCTCGGTCAGGATCTTGTCCAGCAGGTCCGGGGAGGCATGGAAGGAAAAGCCCATATTTTTGATCAGGCCCTGCTTCTTGAGGTCCGCCACGTAGTCCCAGATGTGATACTGGTCGTATTTTTCATAAGTGTTGGACTGGAGGGCATGCAGCAGGTAGTAATCAAAATATCCCGCGCCCGTCCGCTCCAGACTGGTGTAGAACTGGGCCTTGCAGGCAGCCTCGTCCTTTGCCAGGAGCCAGGCGTTGATCTTGGTCGCCAGGGTAAAGCTCTCCCGGGGATAGCGGTCGACCAGACAGGCCTTCGCGGCCTTTTCCGAGGCCCCGTCCTTTCCGTAGACATAGGCCGTATCGTAATAGGTCAGCCCCGCCTCCATGAATAGGTCAACCATTTTGCAGACCTGGTCCAGATCGATCGCGTCGGGATCGCCCTCCAGGGTGGGAAGCCGCATGAGGCCGAAACCGAGCTTGGGAGTGTCGAGTAGATTCTTGTACATAGTTTATTCCTTTCTTAAATTGACAGGCCTGGGGAAGTGAGTCACGGGGGACGGTTCTGAGTCACGGGGGACGGTTCTGAGTCACGGGGGACGGTTCTATTGACTCATTTT
>DGUF01000019.1:7064-8973 GCA_002394525.1 Lachnospiraceae bacterium UBA4317
AAATGAGTCAATAGAACCGTCCCCTGCGACTCACCGTCCCCTGCGACTCAGGTTCCCTGCGACTCCTTCCTCTGTTATTCACCCGCTCAGACCAGGCTTACCAGGTCCCTGACCACTTCTCCGGCCAGAATGAGTCCCGCAACGGAGGGCACAAAGGCCAGGCTGCCGGGCGTGGATCTCCGGGAGGAGCCCTCCGGGATCTCCTCTGTCTCTTCCTGCTGAGGGGTGACCGGTTCCTCCTTTGAGTAGACGACCTTGAGGGACTTCACCCCCCGCTTTTTGAGCTCGCGCCGCATGACCCTGGCCAGGGGATCGACCGAGGTCTTGTAGATGTCCGCCACTTCAAAGCGGGAGGGATCCAGCTTGTTGCCGGCCCCCATGGCGCTGATGACGGGCACTCCGGCCTCCTTTGCCTGCAGGATCAGCTGGATCTTGCCAGAGACCGTGTCGATGGCGTCGACCACGTAATCATATTTGGTAAAATCAAACTGGTCCGCCGTCTCGGGCAGGTAAAAGCACTTGTGCATATGGACCACGGCCGCGGGATTGATCGACCGTATCCTCTCCGCCATGACCTCGACCTTGTCCCTGCCCAGGGTATCCATGGTCGCGATGATCTGGCGGTTGAGGTTGGACAGGGCCACAGTGTCATTGTCGACGATGTCCAGGGCCCCGACGCCGCTGCGGGCCAGGGCCTCGACCACATAGCCGCCGACACCGCCGACCCCGAACACCGCCACGCGGCTGCGCGCCAGGATCTGCATGGCCTCCCGGCCGAAGATCCGCTCCGTCCTTGCAAATTCATTGGGCATATCGTGTACTCCCGTATTCTCTCGCGCTCAGGGCTCGATGACCAGCTCTTCCGCGTCCGCGCGGCCGCCCCAGACACGATAGGAACGCAGGACAGGCTTTCCCGGCTCCCGCAGGGAGAGGACCAGATAGCTGCCGTCCCGGTCGTGGGCGGACTGGATCTCATACGGCGTCATCGCCGCCTCACCCTCCCAGTGGCAGAACCAGGTGCCCATCGAAACCAGGTGCCGCGCATTGAGATCGGACATGGCACGGCTGTGCGCCGCCCGGTCCAGCGAAAAGCGCTTCCGGCTGTGCGCCGCGTTCGGCAGCGGGCAGGCCAGACAGGCCACCCGTCTTCCGTTTTCCAGCTTCCCGCCGAGGATGCCGCAGGCCATCTCCTCGCGCACGGCGAGCGCATGGGCCAGCAGCGTGTCATAGGCCTCCTGCTTCAAAACCAGCATAGCCGCACCTCCCTATTCTGTGAATAGCTTTATCCTATCACGTTTCCCGGTCTTGTCAAGTGCGGGCTGTCTCCCGGCGGGTTAAAGGGCCGGTGTGTCAATCCCCGCCAAAAAAATAATTATCACAAAAAAGCTCTGTGTATTTTGTGCAAGAAACCGAAAGTTCCCGCCCGGTTCCGGAAACCGGTTGACTTTCCCTGGAATAAAGCATATCATTTGTCTGTGTTGAACAAGACGTGAACCCTTCCGCCGGGCAAAGCTGTCGCTTTTGCCCCTATTTTCACGCACAGTTCGGTATTTCACCGTGCCTGGCACGCGGAAATAAAAACGAAATTATGAGAGGAAGCTGAAAAAATGAAAAAGATTTTTGCCCTGCTCATCGCGCTGACCATGGTCTTCGCGCTGGCCGCCGGCTCCGCCTCCGCGGACGATGCGGACGATTTCCACATCGACCTGACCTACTCCAACGTCTTCAACCCCGCCGAGTGGAACTACAAGGCCGCCGAGCTCTTTGCTGAGGCCGTCACCGAGCGCACCGAGGGCCACATCACCGTCACCTATCACGGTCTGAACGAGCTCGACTGCTATGGCGACTCCCTGGTTCACGCCTACAACGGCGACAACTGGATCGGTCTGGAAGAGCCCTCCCTGTTCGC
>DGUF01000037.1 GCA_002394525.1 Lachnospiraceae bacterium UBA4317
GGAGCTGCTGCCCTCTCCGGCGGCCTGGATGCCGGCCCCGCTATTGGCGCTGTCCTCGCTCTCAGCCTCCGCATCCAGGGCAAAGAGCTCCTCCGGGGCTTCGCGGGTGCGCCAGACGGCGTAGTTGCCGTTGGGCCAGTCGCCGCAGCGGGCGCAGTAGATGAGGACGGCGTAGTAATTGATGAAGCTGTCCATATCGAAGAGCTCGCAGGCCTTTGCGTAGTTGTCGGGATCGGACATATCGTTTTCCGTGATGAATTCCTTTGCCTTGTTCAGGAGTTTGATATCCTTCTCGACGCCGACCTCGACCCCCTTGCTCTTGATGTCGAGGACGTCCTCCTCCGGCACATTATAATAGTAGCTGAAATATTTTTCGTCGAATTTTTCGGTGATGTGATAGACCCCCCAGAATTCTCCGTCGAGGAAGAGGAGGCAGGGCACGTAGTGCATGGTCGCGAAGCCCTGGTCCGCCGCCAGCTCGGAGACCAGGCGGTCTTTTTGTTTTGTGTAAAAATCATCCCCGCCGGTGGTCAGGGTGATGCGCTTGGGATTGAAGCCGGTCCCGAAGAAGTCGTAGTGGAAGGAGGAGTTGCCGTCGTAGTCCTTGCGGGCATAGAGGTTGAGGCTCTTGGGCAGAAAGCCCCGGCTGCCGCCGCCCTGGATGCGGATGCCGGCCTCCTGCTGGAGGAGGAGGCTGCCGTCTTCGTCAAAGAACTGGACATTGGCCTGGCGCTCCCATTCCCTGCCCCGCTGGTTGTAGTTGGAATCCCACCACCACCAGATGTGCCTGTACCAGATGTCACCGTTGTGAAAGGGTTCTGTGGCGGCAAAGTCATCGAAGGCTTTGCCGGTGACGTAGATCCCCTTTTCGTAGTCAAAGAGGTTGGCCGGGTCCGTGACGACCGAGACCACCTTGGCGGTCCCGTAGCCTTCCCTGCCCTGGTAGCCGACGAAATAGGAGGCGGTTTCGACCTCGCTCCGCTCGTCCTCGCCGGTGTAGAAGGCGGCCCGCAGGATCGTGCACTTGTCGACGGGATCCTCCGGCACCTGATAGCCCTTGCCCGGATAGTCCTTCGCGTACTCCTCCAGGAGGTCTGTATCAAAGCTGTGGGTCACATCCGTGCGGGCGGAGTGGACGTTGTCCTGCGGGGTGACGTCCGTGATCTCGATGCCGCCCTCATAGCGGAAGGTGTTTTCCTGCCCGCGGACCGGTTCCGTCCCGTCCAGCGTGTAGTAGATCTCATTGGTCGGGGCTTTGATCCTGAGGGTAAAGGCATTCTGATAAAAGCCGGAGGGTCTGGAAAAGATGATCCGGCTCTTTTTGATCGCATTATTTTCATATTCCTGAAGCGGGGCCCGGAAGGGCAGCTCCCTGGTCATCAGGAATGCAGCCAGGATGACAGTCCCGGCCAGAAGGACCAGGACGGAAATACGGATTTTTTTTCCAAATAATAAAAACATAGTGTTTCCCATAAAAAGCCGGCCGCATTCCTGCGGGCCGGATGATCTGTAAGTACGCGTGAGCCGGGGGACCTGCCGGGTGGCTCATCTGTAGAGCGACCGTGTTATCTGGTGTGTTCCCCGGCCCAAGTCTCCCTGAATGAATTACCCTTCATTTTACTCAAATGCGGGAGCCCTGTAAACCTCTGCGGAGGGAAAGAACGCACCCCGGGTCTGGCGCCCGCGCGGTCGGGCTGCAGGTCTGTAAACCACTGCGGCAGGAAAGAGCAGGATGCCACGTCCTTCTTGACGGGGGTGATTCGGGATTATAGTATAGGGTATAACGTTTTTTTATGATGCATACCCGTGACTTCAGCCGCGGGATAAGCGCGCAGGACTCGCGGGAGAGTCCTGAAAAATGTGGACTCGCCCGCGGTGATTTTTTTACAGGGAGGACGGAATGGCGGTAATGTTTCAGGGAAAAAAGGAAACTGTGTCAGAAAGAGAGATAAGGACGTCTGATCAGGAGTCCGGGCGGAGGCCTGCGGCCCTGCTGCTGTCTGTCCTGTTCAATCTCCTTCTGATGCTTTTTTTATATCGTTTCTTTTTTCCTGTCTTTGAAGGGAACGATGATATCACGATCGTGCAGTTTGTGAACGGGTCCTGCGGGAGCTTCGATCCCCACATGGTCTATCAGAATTATCTGATCGGGGTCCTGCTGTCGGGGCTCTACCGGGCTGCGCCCCATGTTCCCTGGTACTCCTGGTTCCAGTACCTTTGTCTGTGGGCTTCCTTTACCGCGATCACCTATGTGCTGACTTGCAGGATCCGCAAGGGGGCGGCCTTCTGGTGATCCTGATGGCGGCCCTCTTCACCGGCTTATATTATTATCTTTTTCTGCAGGGGAGATATCTCTACAACCGCGTGGATGTCGGCCTGTGGATGTGCATGCTGGCGGTCCTGCTGTGGACCTGGAAGGCAGAACAGAGAGACGGAAAAGGGAGACGGCAGCCCGGGCTGGAGCTTGCCTGTCCGGCCATGGTCCTGGCTGTCATGACCGCCTGCGCCTTTGTCCAGATTCCGGACTGGAGCGACAGGCTGGCGGCCCGGTGCGTCGAGAGCCGGGACGAGAGGGCGCAGATGCGGGAAAAAATGAAAAAGATCTCAGAGGACAGCGGCAATCTCTATGTCAGCAAGCTGGGGATCCTGACAGCCTCTGACTGCTGCGCGCCTTTTGAGGCCATGCACCGCGACCTGTTTTCCAATGTCGCCCTGCTGGGAGGCTGGAAGGTCGAATCCGCTCCCTACAACAGGATCCTGGAAAAATACGGATTTGATCATAACCCCTATGAGGCCATCACCGGTCTGCCTGTCCCGGCCCGGGAGACCGGGCAGAACGGAGCCGGGGCCGCGGGAAGGAAGGGGAGAGTCCTGCTCCTGGATGAGGAGCCGGACCTGACCCTTGCCTATATCAGAGAATATTACAATCCCCGCGCGAAGATGACCAGAGCGGGCGAGTGGGACGGAAAGCAGATCTGGGAGATCGTCACGGCTGAGCCGTGAGCCCTGGGACAATGGGGGAGTCAATGAGTCAAAATGAAACGTCCCCATAGACTCAAAACGTCCCCACTGACTCATGAAACATCCCCATAGACTCCCCCGTCAGCTGCGCACGAAATAGTGCCGTCCCAGCCAGTGGGAGAGGCCGTCGAGTCCGGGATAGACGATGCGCTCGGTGATATTCTGGTGGTCCAGCATGTCGCGGATGCGCCAGCGCAGGTCTTTGCGGATGATATAGCGGCAGGTCCGTTCGGTCTCCCGGTTTAAAAAGCCCACGATATCCTCCATGGCGTCCGGGATGATGGAAAAGAAGGAGTACTGGTTGATGATCCTCGGATCCAGGGACGGAGGCTCGATGATGACCATGGACCGGTCCTCCATGTCCCGGTCGTACTGTTCCAGGCTGTCGCAGACTTCCCTGAGCATGTTGACGGAAAAGACCGTCGTGTTGTATTTTCTGATGATATCCCGGTATTTCTCCGGCAGCATGTCGTGGAGCTCATGGATGTCGATGCGCCAGACGACGGAGTCCCGGGCATCCATCATCTCCAGATCGTTCTCGGTCATGGCAAAGTGCAGGGCGATGATGGGGGAGAAGGACCAGTCCAGCAGGCGGGTGGGGAGCCCGTGGTGCTGGCCCAGGATCATCTGGTTCCAGATGGAATCCTCGATCGAGGGCTCCTCGAGGACAGCGTATTTGGTGAAGTTGAGCAGCATGGGCGGCTCAAGGAGCCGGCTTTTGTCCTTGCAGTGGCGGCGCAGGCTTGTGGAGAGCACAAAGGAGGCGTCCGGTTCGCCCCGGTAAATGTAGAGGTTGCGGTGCCGGTCCAGATCCTCCCTGTAATCCTGCTCGGAGAGCAGCCGGAAGAGAGTTTCCATCGTATTGATCTCAATGTCTTGTATCATGCCTGTTTCCTCCCTGTGTTCGGTCGTATTCCCTGGAAAAGTGCCGGAAACCTGCGCCTGCCTGCCCGGCAGACCGGGGCTCTGTGAATGCCCTTTGCGCAGGGGCGGACGCCGTTCTGCCCGGGCTTTTGCCTTAATATAATCATACCATGATGTAAAGGTCAAAAGGTATCCAATGGCTCTGAGTCTCGTCAAGCTGCACAAACAGCCGAAGGGCCTTGGCGAGCGGCC
>DGUF01000191.1:0-1744 GCA_002394525.1 Lachnospiraceae bacterium UBA4317
AAGTCCAAGGGCAATGTCGTCGACCCGCTCGACATCGTCGAGCAGTACGGCGCCGACACCCTCCGCGTCTATGTCCTCTTTATGGGCGACTACTCGAGCGCCGCTCCCTGGAGCGACAGCTCGGTCAAGGGCTGCCGGAGATTCCTGGAGCGTGTCGCCGGCCTCACCGAGATCCTGACCGACGGCGCATCCCCGGCCTCCCTCGAGACCGCCATGCACAAGACCATCAAGAAGGTCTCCGAGGATATTGAGGCCCAGAAGTTCAACACGGCCATCGCTGCCCTCATGACCCTGCTCAACGACATTTACAAGGCCGGCAGCATCAGCAGAGAGGACCTGATCACCTTCCTCAAGCTCCTGTCTCCCTTCGCTCCCCACATCACTGAGGAGATCTACGAGACCGTGGGCGGAGAAGGCTTCCTGACCGTCTCCGAGTGGCCAGCCTTTGACCCCGCCAAGACCATCGACGACATGATCGAGGTCGGCGTCCAGGTCAACGGCAAGGTCCGCGCGGCCGTCCAGATCGCCCGCGATGCGGACAAGGATACAGCTCTCGCGACCGCCAAGGCCAATGAAAGAGTGGCCTCCTTCCTCGAAGGCAAAAAGCTGGTCAAGGAGATTTACGTGCCCGGCAAGATCATCAACTTTGTTGTGAAATAAGAAAATCCCGTGAGCCGGGGGACATTCCGTCCCCCGGCTCATTTGCGCCCGTCCGTCTACAATTCCCTTGACTTTATTGTATCTGCTGTATACAATAATACAGCAGTATATTTTTTTGAAATTGAACAATTGATTTCACCAGACTTGTCTGAAAGCTGTCTCGTTACAGTTCACGCCCTGTCGAGGGCGTGAACATGTAACGTTGCGCGCGATGATTCCAATACTTTTCACGTACATCGCGCGCCGCTGAACTCGGGTTTTTCGCAAGAACAATGCTTCGCATTGCTGCGAAAAACTCCTCGGGGTTCGTGGGCGTCTGAACTGTAATGCTGCCTCCACTAAAAGTGGAGCAGGGATCTGAGGGAGTATGATTAAAATGGATGAATTTGACTTGAAGCGTCAGGTGACAGATAAATATTCGCTCAGGGGCCGGGTCTTTTCCAAGATCCGGGAGGATATCCTGAGCGGCCGCTACAAGGAGCAGGAGGAGCTCAAGGAGATCAAGATCGGCAAGGAGCTGGGGGTTTCCCGCACGCCGGTGCGCGAGGCCCTGCGGCAGCTGGAGCTGGAGGGGCTCGTCCAGATCATTCCCAACCGGGGGGCCTTCGTCACAGGGATCCATGCCAAGGATGTCAAGGACATCTATATGATACGGGCCAGGCTCGAAGCTCTCTGCGCCAGGTGGGCGACGGAGAACATCACCAAGGAGCAGATGGAGGCCATGGAGGAGAATGTCTATCTGGCGGAGTACCATGCCGGCAAGGGGCACCTGGACCAGATCGCGGAGCTGGACAGCCAGTTCCACCACATCCTCTACAGCGCCTGCCATTCCAAGATGCTGGAGCACCTGCTGATCGACTATCACCAGTATGTCCTGCGTGTGCGGAAAAAGACCCTGTCCAATGTGAACCGGGGAACCGCCTCCAACAAGGAACACCGGGCGATCATGGAGGCGATCCGCGCCGGCAAGGCCGACCTGGCCGAGCGCCTGGCGGGTGAGCACATGCACAATGCCTACGAAAATATGGTAAAAAACGGTCTGTATGAGATCTATTCCGACGAAGAGTGAAAAAAACGCTCGATA
>DGUF01000191.1:1881-4425 GCA_002394525.1 Lachnospiraceae bacterium UBA4317
TTTCTCCTCGCGCTGCCGCTCTGGCGAGCGGCATGGTCGGAAAGAGTGACCGTTTCGGGAATTTCCTCAGAACTATGGAAGGAGAGTAACGCGATGCAGAAAATAGCCATGACCACCCCTCTTGTCGAGATGGACGGAGATGAGATGACCCGGATCATCTGGCAGATGATCAAAGACGACCTGCTTCTGCCCTTTATCGAGCTGAAGACGGAATATTATGATCTGGGACTGAAAAAGAGAGATGAGACCAGCGACCGGATCACGATCGAGGCTGCCGAAGCGACAAAGAGGCTGGGCGTAGCTGTCAAATGCGCTACGATCACTCCCAATGCCGCCCGCGTCGAGGAGTACGGGCTCCACGATATGTACAAGAGCCCCAACGGGACCATCCGCGCTGCCCTGGACGGCACGGTCTTCCGCGCCCCCATCCTGTGCGGCGGGATCGAACCCTATGTCCGGACCTGGAAAAAGCCGATCGTCCTCGCCCGTCACGCCTACGGGGATATTTACAAGAATGTGGAGCACCGCGTCGAGGGACCCGGCAGGGCCGAGCTGGTCTTTACGGATGAGAGCGGGAAGGAGACCCGCAGGACCATCCATGAGTTCAAGGGCCCCGGCATCATCCAGGGCGTCCACAACACAGACGCCTCGATCGAGGGCTTTGCCCGCGCCTGCTTTGCCTATGCCCTTGACCAGAAGATAGACCTCTGGTTCTCCACCAAGGACACGATCTCCAAGACCTATGACACCCGCTTCAAGGAGGTCTTCCAGGAGCTCTACGACAAGGAGTACAAGGATGCCTTCGAGAAGGCGGGGATCGAGTATTTCTATACCCTGATCGACGACGCGGTCGCCCGCGTGATCCGGTCGGAGGGCGGCTTCCTCTGGGCCCTCAAAAACTATGACGGCGATGTCATGAGCGACATGATGGCCACCAGCTTCGGATCCCTGGCCATGATGACCTCTGTCCTGGTCAGCCCCACCGGGATCTATGAGTTCGAGGCGGCCCACGGGACTGTCCAGCGCCACTATTACAAGCACCTCAAGGGTGAGAAGACCTCCACGAACTCGGTCGCGACCATCTTTGCCTGGTCCGGCGCCCTCCGCAAGAGGGGTGAGCTCGACGGCCTGCCGGAGCTCGTGCGCTTCGCGGACCTGCTCGAGGAGGCGACCCTGGAGACCATCGAGAGCGGCAAGATGACCGGCGACCTGGCCGTCATCACGACCCTGAAGAATGTAGAAAAGCTGGGGACCGAGGAATTCATCCTGGCCATCCGCGACCGCCTGGCAGGAAAGCTCGGCGCCTGACTCTGCCAAAGTCCGGGGCCCGACCGGTGCAGCCGGAGACTTGCCCGGCGAAATCCCGGGACCTGCCCCTGCGAAAGCCCGGCACCTGACGGAGAAAGCCCGGCGTCCAGGCCCTGCGAAAGCCCGGCACCTGACGGAGAAAGCTCGGCGTCCAGGCCCTGCGAAAAGGGCCGCAGGACAGCATTTTTGAATGAGCTTTTAAAATGAAAAAAGAAAGCATGCAGCCTTCGCCGGCTGACATGCTTTCTTTTTATCCGGTACAATTTTTTATTGATAGGAGTGCCATCCCCCGGCCTGCCGGCTCGCGGCCCGGTATCGGGCGGTCAGCCTTCTTCGGCTGCCTGCTCGCTCAGAAACTCCCATTTTTCGTAGAGGTCCTGGAGTTTTTCGTCGATCTTCTGGCGCTTATCCGTCAGCTCCCGCAGGCGGGCGGAATTGGTGCTGTTCTCGGGAAGGGAGATCTCATCGTCCAGCAGGGCGCCCTCCTCCTCGAGCCGGCTGATCTCGGCCTCGCATTTGCGCAGGTCGTTTTCCAGTTTCCGCCGGCGGGCCTGCTCCTCCTTGCGCTTTTTCCAGTCGTCGACCCCGCCTGTCTGGTCGGCCGCGGGCGCGTCCGCGGAGGCGGAAGGGCCTGCCTGGGCGGAGGAGCCGTAGGAGGATTCCGCGGTCTCTGTCTCGAGCCCGGCCGCGGCCGCCTCGAGCTGGCGGATCCTGTCCAGATAGAGGTCGTAGTTGCCCATATATTTTTCCGGAGCCGTCTCGGCGTTGTTGCCGTGATAGCTCTGCAGCTGACCGTGGGCCAGTTCGATGATCCTGCTGGCGGTCCGGTTGATGAAATACCGGTCGTGGGAGACAAAGAGGACCGTCCCGTCATAGGAGTTGAGGGCATTTTCCAGCACCTCGCGGGAGACGATGTCCAGGTGGTTGGTCGGCTCATCGAGGATGAGGAAGTTGGCCTCCGAGAGCATGAGCTTGGCCAGGGAGACCCGGCCCTTTTCTCCTCCGGACAGCTCGCCGATCAGCTTGAAGACGTCCTCCCCGGTAAAGAGGAAGGAGGCCAGGAGGTTTCTCACCTCCGTATTGGTCATGGTGGGGAAGGCATAGGCAATCTCTTCAAAGACCGTGTTGCGGTCGTCCAGGACATGCTGCTCCTGATCGTAGTAGCCGATATGGACATTGGTCCCCAGGCGGATGTGGCCGGCGTCCTGGCTCAGCAGGCCGTTGAGGATCTTGAGG
>DGUF01000240.1 GCA_002394525.1 Lachnospiraceae bacterium UBA4317
CGATACTTTTGACCTTTACATCATTGTATGAAAAGAAAAACAAAATCTAAAAATGAGTTCAGACAAGCGGCGGACGGAGTTTTTTTAAGTTTCATTTAAGGAAGGCGGTCTACAATCCCTCTTGTGAACCGAAAGGACGCACGGGCCCGCAGCTTCCGGCCGGAAATGCGGGGACAGGAATCCCGGACAGGAAGTCCGGCGGGGACAGGGATCCGGGAAAGGAAGTCCGGCGGTATGCATGGATCCCGGACAGGAAGTCCGGCGGGGACAGGGATCCGGGAAAAGAGAGCCCCGGAGTGAACACGGTATACGGAGGCCCCCGGAGTGAAAACAGGTTTGGGGACGGCTGCGCGGCAGCGGACGTCATTGGAGAAAAAAGATGGAATACAGGCATGAATGGAAGCATGAGATCAATTACAGCGATCTGCTGATCCTGCGGCAGAGGCTCCGGTGTGTGATGAAGCCGGATCCCCACGCGGTCGACGGAAAATATCTGATCCGGAGCCTTTATTTTGACGATCTTTCCGACCGGGCCCTGCGCGAGAAGCTGGACGGGATCAATATCCGGGAGAAGTTCAGGATCCGTTATTACAACGGGGATACGAGCGTGATCCATCTGGAGCGCAAGAGCAAGTGGAACAGCCTGGGCAACAAGCAGAGCGCTTCTCTGACGGCGGACGAGGCGCAGGCGATCGTGGACGGGAGGCTGGACTGGATGATGGGACACCCCCACGGTCTGGTGCGGGAGCTCTATACCAAGATGCGCAACGGCGGCATCCGCCCCAAAACGATCGTGGACTATACGAGGGAGCCCTTTGTGTTCGGTCCCGGCAACGTCCGTGTCACCTTTGACTACAATATCCGCACGGGACTGGGCTGCACGGATTTTCTCAATACGGAATGCGTCACGATCCCGGCGGGGGACACCCCCATCATTCTCGAGGTCAAGTGGGACAGGTACCTGCCGGATATCATCCGGGACGCGGTCTGCCTGCCCGGCAGAAGGGCGTCGGCCTTTTCCAAATATGCCCAGTGCAGGATCTACGGATAAAAAACGGGATCTTCAGTAGGGATTTTGCGGATAAAAAATCTGTCAGCGTGCGCTTGTAAGAACTTCGGTATCATCGCACCTCGTATCGGAATCTTATAGCTGACAGATTTTTTATATATTGAAGTGCGAATACACACAATAATGACTGCAATGCCCGGCAGTGACAACGAAAAAGGCCGGCAGATTAATACGGAAAGAGAGGAAGAAATCAATGAGCTTTAGTGATGTTTTTAAATCCAATTTCCTGGAAAATGTAACGGCGGTCAGCCTGGTGGATATGGTCCTGACCCTGGTCCTGGCATTCGGGATCGGCGTCTTTATCTTTTATATTTATAAAAAGACCTACCAGGGCGTCATGTATTCGTCCTCCTTCGGAGTGACCCTGATCGCCCTCACCATGATCACCTCCCAGGTCATCCTGGCTGTCACCTCCAATGTGGTCCTGTCCCTGGGCATGGTCGGCGCCCTTTCCATCGTGCGTTTCAGGACGGCGATCAAGGAGCCGCTGGATATCGCCTTTCTCTTCTGGTCGATCGCGGCGGGCATTATCCTGGCGGCCGGCATGATCCCTCTGGCGGTGGCCGGCAGTGTCATCATCGGCCTGATCCTCCTCTTCTTTGTCAACCGGCAGACCCACAAGAATCCCTATATCTGTGTCCTTTCCTGCACTGACCACGGGGCGGAGACCGAGGCGCTGAACTATCTGAAAACAAGGGTCGAGCGCTGCATGGTCAAGAGCAAGTCGGCCCAGAAGGGCCTGGTGGAGCTCAATCTGGAGGTCAGACTCAAAGATGACAACACAGACTTTGTCAATGCCCTGTCCTCTCTGGACGGGATCAACAGTGCGGTGCTTGTGAGCTATAACGGTGATTACATGGGGTGACCTGAATGTCGGGAGGAAAAAACATTGACCGGATCTGCGCGGTCGTCCTGATCTGCACGATTTTGATCACGGTCCTCTTTACGAACGGAAAAACCCTGGGACTGCAGGGCGCGAAGACGGATGCGCGATATGTCAGCCGCCTCTTTGACACATCCTCTGTGCACAGGATCGATATCGTCATGGACGACTGGGATTCCTTTCTGGAGACCTGTGAGAATGAGGAGTACACGGCCTGCTCCGTGCTGATCGACGGCGAGAAATTTAAAAATGTCGGGATCCGGGCCAAGGGAAATACTTCTCTGTCCAATGTCCGGCAGCTGGGCAGTCAGAGATACAGCTTCAAGATCGAATTCGACCACTTTGAGACCGGGAAGACTTATTACGGACTGGACAAGCTCTGTCTCAACAACCTGATCCAGGACAATACCATGATGAAGGACTACCTGGTCTATCAGATGATGGCGGATTTCGGGGCGGACGCACCGATGTGCAGCTTTGTCTACATCACGGTGAACGGCGAGGACTGGGGCCTCTATCTGGGAGTCGAGGGCGTGGAGGACAGCTTCCTGCAGCGCACCTATGGGTCGGAAGCCGGAGACCTGTATAAGCCGGACAGCATGGGCTTTGGCGGCGGCCGCGGCAACGGCCGGGACTTCGATATGAAGCAGTTTGAAGACGATAATAATGAGAATAATGCTGATGCCGGAGACGGCACGAGTGCTGATGCCGGAGGCGGCATGAAGAACGCTCCCGGCGGTACAGCGGGCGGCCCCGGTGAAAACGGCGGTATGCAGGGCGGTCCCGGCGGGGGCGGTGCCAGGGGCAGCGACGATGTCAAGCTCAAATATATCGACGATGATCCGGACAGCTACAGCAATATTTTTGAAAACGCCAAGACAGATGTCACGAAGGCTGATAAATCGCGCCTGATCGCGGCTTTGAAAAACCTGAATGCCTATACGGATCTGGAGGATACTCTGGAGATAGATGAGGTCCTGCGCTACTTTGTTGTCCACAACTTTGTCTGCAACGGCGACAGCTATACCGGGTCTATGATCCACAATTATTACCTGCATGAAAAGGACGGAAAGCTCAGTATGATCCCCTGGGACTACAACCTGGCCTTCGGAACCTTTATGGGAAACAGCGCATCGGACGCGGTCAATGCCTCGATCAACAGCCCGGTGACGGGTGGGGATGTGGACGACCGGCCCATGGTCGGCTGGATCTTTTCGGATGAAAAGTATACAGATCGCTATCACGAGCTCTTTGCGGAGTTTATAGACCGCTGGTTCTCCGACGGACAGCTGGAGACGCTGATCAGCCGGACGGCGGAGATGATCCGTCCTTATGTGGACAAGGATCCGACCAGATTCTGCACCACGGAGGAGTTTGACGAGGGGATCGAGACCATGGAGGCCCTGGTCTCCCTGCGGGCGGAGGCAGTCCGGTCCCAGCTGCAGGGAGAGGAGGCGGAGACAGAAACCGGAGATCTGGATCTGTCAGCGCTGGGCACCATGGGCGGCGCCGGCCGGGGCGGCTACGGAGGTCCCGGCGGATTTGATCTGTCGAATCTGTTTCAGGTGACGGATCCCTACGGTCAGGCTGTCTCTCTGACAGAACTGGTCGGAGATATCGCGGAGGTCAAGAAGATCGGCCTGTCCGACGGGTCTTTCGTGGAGCTGGACGGAAGCGACATGCGGAGTCTTATGCAGACCCTGCTGCAGATCGATTTTTCCAAGGTCGTCTCTGTAAAGAACAGCGAAGGAGAGTCCGTTGATCTCTCCGGCTATACGATCTCTCTGAATATGCCCGCCCGGGGCGGAAGAGGACAGCAGGAAAATTCCGGTCAGACGGGACAGATGACGGACACGGCCGGCGCTGAGGGAGCTCAGCAGGCGGCGGAAACACAGCCTGCGGGCGGAGCGGCAGAGGCGGAAGTGCAGCAGAATGGCGAAGCGGCAGGTGCGGAAGTTCTGCAGAATGCCGGGCCGCGATCCGGGGAAGCTGATGCGGTTTCCGATGACAGCGGGCAGGTACCCGGGCCCGCGTCGGCTTCCTACGGAAATGATCAGGGAGCCGGAGATAGGAACGGAATGAGACCGGCAGGCGGCCCTGATTTTCCGGGAGAGGAAGGCGGATCAGGCACATCGAGTCAGCCTTCTGCGGAAACAACAGCGCTTCTGG
>DGUF01000044.1 GCA_002394525.1 Lachnospiraceae bacterium UBA4317
GAGATCATGTCGTCGATGATGATCGCGTCCTTGCCCCGGAGCTCCGTCCCCAGGAACTGGTGCTCCACGATGGGGTTCTTGCCGTTGACGATCCTGGAATAGTCGCGGCGCTTATAGAACATGCCCGTGTCCGCCCCGATGACGTTGGCGAAATAGACGGTCCTGTCCAGGGCGCCCTCGTCCGGACTGATCACGACCACATGGTCCTTGTCGACCTCCAGGTCATCCACCGTGTTGAGCAGGGCGTGGAGGAACTGATAGGGGGAGACGAAGTTGTCGAAATTCTCCAGAGGGGCGACGCTGGCGATCCTGGGATCATGGGCGTCGAAGGTGATGAAGTTGTCGATGCCCATCTCGAACAGCTCATTGAGCATGTTGGCAGCATCCAGGGATTCCCCGAATCCCTTGTGGTGCTGGCGTCCCTCATAGAGGAAGGGCATGATCACGGTGACGCGTCTGGCCTTGCCCTGGATCGCAGAGATCACCCTCTTGAGATCCTGGAAATGGTCATCCGGCGACATGTGGTTGATGAACCCGTTCATCCTGTAAGTAACGGTCCAGTTCATGACATCCACAAGGATAAAAACATCTCTGCCGCGGGCGGACTCCAGCAGGACAGCCCGGCCCTCCCCGCTGGGGAAGCGCTCGAGATTCACATTCATCAGAAAATCATCCTTGAGATAATCATCGTGATAGGACAGAGAGGAATCCCTTTTGAGGGCCTCTTCCCTGTAGGAAGTGATATAGCGGCTGATCTTCTGCCCGAGCTCCCTGGCCGACGGCATGGCGATGATGGCAAGCGGCGCGACCGGCTTGCTCCTGTCGAGCTGCTGTGTGAGCGAAGTGGTAGTATCTGAAGCCATGGATTCTCCTTCTTGCTGGTGTTTATTGATAGACTGTCTGTTTCTGACCGCAGGTTCTGATCCCGGGGCGTTTTTGCAGATATTTTCATGCAAACCCCCGAGTGGAAAGACTGATCAGACAGTCTGCTTATGTAGATACAGTTGCCCTTATCATAGCGACTGCAGTCAAAAATCGCAAGTCCAAATTAGCGGTGGGCCTGCGGCTGTCCTCTCTCATGTATGGAAGGGGAAGGCGTCGGTGATCCACCGGATCTGCCCGCCGGTCATGCTGATCACATCAAAGCGGACGGGCTCCTGGAGGCTTCGCCCGGTCCTGTGCAGGTAGTAGAGGGCGGTCCTGCAGATACTGCGCTGCTTGGCGGGGGTGACGGCCTCCGCGGGATCTCCCGGCCGGCTGCTGGTCCTGTATTTGACTTCAAAAAAGATCAGAACGCCCCTGTGCTCGCCGATCAGGTCGATCTCCCCGTCCCTGTCGCGGAAATTGCGCTCCAGGATCCTGACTCCCCGGGCGGCCAGCCAGGCCGCGGCTGTCTCCTCCTGCTCCCGGCCCGTCTCCCTTCTGGACACGCTTCCGGACATGCTTTGGGATCCGGAAGCTTCCGGGCTTGCCGCGCCCACAATATTGCCGAGAAAGCTCCTGCGGTGGATGGGACAGGGGCCGAAGAGGCGGATGGCCTCACAGTGGGTCTTGGTTCCGTAGCCCTTGTGGCCGGCAAAGCCGTAGGCCGGATAGAGGGCATCCATCTCCTTCATATAGCGGTCCCTGGTCACCTTGGCCAGGATACTGGCCGCGGCGATGGACCTGCACTTGGCGTCCCCCTTGATGACCGGCACCTGGAGGATATCGACGCCGGGTATGGTCACCGCGTCGTTGAGCAGGACTCCCGGCCGGACCCCGAGCTGACGGACAGCGGACCTCATGGCCTCATAGGTGGCCTGGAGGATATTGATCTCATCGATCCTCTCCGGAGGGACCATGACGACGGCCCAGGCGGCCGCCTGCTCCCGGATCTGGTCGTAGAGGACCTCGCGCCGCTTCTCCGTGACCTTTTTGGAGTCATTCAGATAGGGAAGGACCAGGTCCTCGGGCAGGATGACGGCCGCGGCGGCAACGGGGCCGGCAAGGGGGCCTCGGCCGGCTTCATCGATCCCGCAGACAGGGCCGGATCCTCCCGAGCGCCGGGCCAGGTCCAGTTCAAAAAGCCGCATCCGGTCCACCCGGTCCAGTTCCGCCTGCAGGCGTGCCTCTCTCTTCTGCTTCGCTTCCTCTGCCCTGGTCATTTCTTCCTCCTGCCTTCCCGGCCGGACGGTCTGCCGCCCCTGCTTCCGGATCCGGACCGGCCGCCCGGCCTGTCCCCGGAGGAGGGCCGTCCCTCCGCCCTGTCCCGGCGCCCCTGGGGCCGCCCGGATGCCCGGCCTTTTTGTCCTCCGGCCGGACCCGCGCTCTTCTTTACAGCTCTTCCCGAAGTCCCGGGATCGCGGTCCTCTCTCCTGGCCGTCTCGGACATCCGTTTTTCAAATTCAGCGGCCATGCCGGGATCCTCCAGGGAGATCCTGCCGATCCTGCCGTTCCTGCAGTCGTCCAGGAGCATGGCGGCCGCGCGCCCCGCGTCCGGTTCTCCCCCCTTCATGAGGAGCCTGCGGGCGAGGGCGATCCTCTGCAGCAGGAGGTAGTCCGCCGGCAGGAGGGAATCCCCGGGGAGGGCCATCTGCTCCGCCTGGTCTGCCCCTTCCAGGTATTTGGCCTCGACCAGACCCGGATATTCTCTCTGCAGATAGGCCAGAAGCCACAGGGCCAGTTCCTCCCTGTCCAGGATCTCATCCCGGATCGCGCCGGCCAGGGCCAGCCGCATGCCGATCTCCTGATCTTCAAACTTGGGCCAGAGGATGCCGGGCGTATCCAGAAGCTCCACGCCGCCGTCCATCCGGATCCACTGCTTGCCCCTCGTCACGCCGGGCTTATTGCCCGTCTTCGTGCTGGCCCTGCCGGCAAAGGAGTTGATGAAGGTCGACTTGCCCACATTGGGGATGCCGGCCACCATGGCGCGCAGGGGCCTGCCCACAATGCCGCGCGCCCTGTCCCTGGCTGTCTTTTCCCTGCCGGCCTCCTGGATAAAGCGGCGGACGACCTCGCCCGTCTTCCTCTCCCTGGCGTCCACTGCCACGGCCAGGATCCCCTTGTCCCTGAAATAATCCTGAAAGTTTCCGGTCCTGACCGGATCCGCCAGATCCGCCTTGCAGAGCAGAAGGACCCTTCCCTTGCCCTTGCAGAGCGCGTCAATATCGGGGTTCCGGCTGCTGAAGGGGATCCTGGCATCGACCAGCTCGATCACCAGGTCGACCAGGCGGATGTTTTCCTCCATCATCCGCCTGGCCTTTGTCATATGTCCTGGATACCACTGATATTCCATGCTTTATTCCTTCGATATTTTTAATAATAAGTAAGTGTTCAGCAGCTGCGGTCACGGCCTGAATGCTGAACAGATTCGATTATAGAAAACGAGTGCCGCGCCTGCACGGCGCGGCACTCCTTCGGGTGACCATTGTCTGAAATAAATAATGAAAATTATTTCTTTCTGTCGTCGATCCTTGCTTTGACCTTTGCCTTCTTGCCGCTCAGGCCGCGCAGATAGAAAAGCTTCGCTCTTCTGACCTTACCTCTGCGGACGACTTCAACGTTCTCCACATTGGGGGAATGGATGGGCCAGGTCTTCTCAACGCCGATGCC
>DGUF01000142.1:0-1360 GCA_002394525.1 Lachnospiraceae bacterium UBA4317
GGGGTGCTATTCTTCAGATGATGTGATTAGCACTCTATGCTGATGAGTGCCAGAATGAGAAGTTTTCAGGAGGCGCAAGATGGAATTACCGGATCGGAAAATGCGAATCTTAAAAGCGATCGTCCGCAATTATCTGGAGACAGGCGAGCCTGTCGGCAGCCGGACCATCTCCAAGATGACAGACCTCAAGCTGTCCAGCGCGACCATCCGCAATGAGATGGCGGACCTGGAGGAGATGGGCCTGATCACCCAGCCCCACACCTCGGCCGGCCGCATCCCGACGGACGCCGGCTACCGCCTCTATGTCGACGATATGCTCAGCAAGGAAAAAGAGGAGCTTGAGACCACGAAGCAGGAGATGCTGGATATGAAGGACCTGCTTCTGGAAAAGCAGGACCGGCTGGAGACCCTGCTGCAGAGCGTTGCCAAGACCCTGGCGGTCTCCACCAACTATGCCTCCATGATCTCCTCGCCCACGACCAGGAGCAGCAAGATCAAATTTATCCAGCTGTCCCAGGTCGACCCCCGCAATGTCCTGGCGGTCATCGTGATCGAGGGCAACCTCATCCGCAACAAGGTCATCCCGGTGGAGGAGGAGCTCTCGGCTGAAAACATGCTCAAGCTCAACATGCTGCTCAACACCAACCTCTGCGGCCTGGCGGTCGAGGAGATCACCCTGGGCCTGATCGAGGGCATCAAGCGCAACGCCGGCATCCATACCGCCATTATCAACGATGTCATCGACGCCGCCGCCGAGATCGTCCGCAGCGAGGAGGAACTCAAGATCTACACCAGCGGGGCCAACAACATCTTCAAGTACCCGGAGCTCGCCGACCACCAGAGGGCCAGCGAGATCATCAGCGACTTTGAGGAAAAACAGGCCCTGGGCAGCATCGTCCAGGAGACCCTGGCCTCGGAGGGACAGAACGGCATCCAGGTCTACATCGGCGAGGAGATGCCCGTGGCCCGCATGCGGGACTGCAGCGTCGTCACGGCAACCTATGAGCTGGGCGAGGGCATGAAGGGAACGATCGGCATCATCGGCCCCAAGCGCATGGACTACGACAAGGTCGTCACGGTCATGAAAGAGATCATGACCCAGCTCGATGCCCTCTACAGACCGGAGGGGGCCTCCGGCCCGGGAGAGGAAGCCGGCAGGGGAGCCGGGGAGACGACCGTCACCATCCAGGGCCCCGACGGAAAGCCCGGACAGGCCTTTACGATCCCGGAGCTTCGGATCCCCCAGATCAAGCGGATCGAGATCAAGGAAATACGGGATCCGAAATAATACGATGTAAAGGCCAAAAGGTGGTCAAGTAACCCCGACTCGTCCAGTTGCACAAACGCCTTGGGCACGCTC
>DGUF01000142.1:1510-2963 GCA_002394525.1 Lachnospiraceae bacterium UBA4317
GCTGTTTGTGCAACTTGACGAGTCTCAGAGCCTTTACGATACTTTTGACCCCAACATCATGACATTTATTTATATAGTAAGAACACAGGCAGGGCCGGAACGCTTCCTTGTTCCGGCCCTGCCTGTGTCCGCGGGGACCGGCCCGCATGTCCCCGGCCGGGTGTGAGCGCCAGCTCTTTTATTTTCATTTCACGAATTCTTTACAAATTGATGTTGACATCCGGCTTAAGCGGTGATAATCTCTCAAATGAAAGATGTTAGCACTCAAAACGAGTGAGTGCTAACAGACGAGAAGAGAAAGGAAGCCAACAGACTATGGAAAAGAAGACATTGGAAGAAATGCTGCAGGAAGAGCAGAATCCTGTGACAGACGAGGCTTCCGGAGAAGCAGATGCCGGTCAGGCTCAGGCACAGGATCCGGATACGGCAGCAGAATCCGGTGAGACCGTCGAAGAATCAGAAGACGAGACCGAAGAATGTGAAGATACAGAGGAATGCGGCTCAGACGAAGAAAGCTCCGAAGAGGAAGAGGAAGCCGGGGGCGATGAGTCCGGCGAGGGAAAGAAAGGCTTTTTCAAGTTCAAGAAGGGCGACAAGGAAAAGAAAGCCCTCAAGGAAAAGGTCGAGGCTCTCGAGGACCGCGTGAGACGCCAGATGGCGGAGTTCGACAACTTCCGCAAGCGCACCGACAAGGAGAAACAGCAGATGTTCTCCATGGGCGAGCGCAGCGTCATCGAAAAGATGCTCCCGATCGTCGACAACTTCGAGAGAGGCCTCGCGGCCGTTCCCGAAGAGGAGAAGGGCAGCGCCCTGGCCAGCGGCATGGAGATGGTCTACCGCCAGCTGCTCAAGCAGCTCGAGGACCTGGGGGTCACCCCCATCGAGGCGGTCGGCCAGGAATTTGACCCGGCCCTCCACAACGCCGTCATGCAGGTGGAGAGCGGGGAGTACCCCTCCGGCACCGTCGCCCAGGAGCTCCAGAAGGGCTACAAATACCACGACACGGTGATCCGCTACAGCATGGTGGCGGTCGTTCCGTGATAATATAAAAACTGCAGACTATCGATTCATTCGTAGAAATAGGAGGAAAGATCATGAGTAAGATTATCGGTATCGATCTGGGAACCACAAACAGCTGCGTAGCAGTCATGGAGGGCGGCAAGCCCACCGTCATCGCCAACGCCGAGGGCGCGCGCACCACACCTTCGATCGTTGCGTTCACCAAGAACAATGAGCGTCTGGTCGGCGAGCCCGCAAAGCGTCAGGCCGTCACCAACGCCGACAATACCATCGCTTCCATCAAGAGAGACATGGGCACGGACCACGGCCGCACCATCAACGGCAAGAAGTACAGCCCCCAGCAGATCTCCGCGTTCATCCTGCAGAAGCTGAAAGCAGACGCCGAGAGCTACCTGGGCGAGAAGGTCGACAAGGCCGTCATCACCGTCCCCGC
>DGUF01000142.1:3032-3162 GCA_002394525.1 Lachnospiraceae bacterium UBA4317
GCCTACTTCAACGACGCCCAGCGTCAGGCTACCAAGGACGCAGGCAAGATCGCCGGCCTGGAGGTCGAGCGTATCATCAACGAGCCCACCGCGGCTGCTCTGGCCTACGGCCTGGACAATGAAAAAGAGC
>DGUF01000045.1 GCA_002394525.1 Lachnospiraceae bacterium UBA4317
AGATCGCGTCAAAGCAGTTCTCCAGAATGTAGGTCCGGATGTCCAGTTCCCTGCCGTGCAGGATCATGCCCTTGCTGGTCTTGCCGACGATCTTGAGGTTGAAGGGCGCAATCTCCTCGCGGAGCTTTTTCAGGTCGCTGACCAGGGTCGTGCGCCCGACATTCATCTCATAGGCGAGCTCGTCGGTCAGAAGAGGCGCGTCCGCCCGCATCAGCTCCGCGAATATATAATTCTGGCGGCCGCGGGGGGTGCCGAAGACGCCGTCGATATCGCAGATCTTTTCAAAGGATTTTTTATATGCGTCGGGATCGAAGATCCGCAGGCTGTACCGTCCCTGGACGCCCTCAATGGAGGCGGATCCGCCCAGGTCTTCATTGAGCTGGCGAATGTCATTGCGGATGGTCCTCTCGCTGACCCCCAGGGTCTGCGCCATGGAGGCAACGGTCAGGCCGGATTTGGTACCCAGCATGCGCAGGATATTGGCTGCCCGGTTATCAGTAAATAGATTTTTCAATTTTGTCCCCCCTGTATTGCCGTTAGAACATTTGTTATGGAAAACGTTCACGTTTCCCCGGGCTTACCCCGGGGCGTGCCCATCCGTCAGTACGGCCTGTCATCGCCATGCGCCGCCTTCGCATTTACGTGCGCCGGCATGCTGTGGATGGGTGTAAGCGGATGCAGACAGCTTTTTATATGTGCAATATGGAAAAACAAGTTGGTACGCGCTGACTATTATTATAAAAACAAACGAAGGTAAGTTAATACAGAAAATTTCCGGAAGGTGGAAAACATGGTCCTTACAGTTCACGCCCCCTCGAAGGGCAGTCAGCGGTAGAGGCCAATGCTGAAGGCCAGGGCGATCAGGATGCGGATCCACCCGGTCGCGAAGCGGGAGAGGGTGACCGCCGTGATCCCGATCTGGGTCGTTTCCGGTCTTGCCTCTGTCATGCTCAGGCCGACCGGGATGAAGTCGCAGGCGCACTGGCAGTTGACGGCGAAGAGGGCCGGCAGGGCCATGGCGGGAGCGATGCTGCCCGAGGCGATGAGGTCTCCGATGACCGTGGAAAACATCTGGGCCGCGACGGCCCCGGCGCCCAGGACCGCGCTGAGTCCGGGGACCGAGCAGATGATCCCCAGGCCGAGAAGGCCGGGAAGTCTGCCTCCCATGGGCTGCAGGGCAGAGGCGATCAGCTCGGTCAGTCCGGATCCACGGCAGAGTCCGACGAAGAGGGCCGCGAAGCCCATGAAGGGCAGGAGCATGTCCAGGCAGGTCCGGACGGCGTCCCGGGCGGACTGGTGAAACACGCTGACGATCCGGCTCATGGCGGCGGCCGGTCCCAGAAGGCTGTGGCCCTCGGGAAGAGACTGGCCTGGCAGGGAGGCCGCCGGGACCGGGTCTTTGAGCGGAGCCCCTTTCACTTCCTCCTGGGAGAGAGCTTCGGGGGAGGCGCTCCTGCGCGGAGCCCCTTTCAGCTCATCCGGGGAAGGCGCTTCGGGAAATCCGTCCCTGCGCGGAGACAGATCCGGGTGAGGATTTTCAGACAGGAGTTCTTCGTCCGGACCTTCGTCAGGGGAGAGGGCAGGGGAGAGCGACACCTGCGCGGAGGTGACCGCGGAGACATAGAGGTCTGCCGTAATATATTTTGCCAGAGGGCCGCTCCGGCCGGTCGCCAGGAGGTTGACGGTGGGGATGCCCTTGCGGGGGAAAAGCCCGCAGCGCAGGGTACCGCCGCAGTCGATGATGGCCAGGGCCACCTCTTCGTCCGGGACGGCGGTCGTATTTCCGTTGACAGCCGTCATGCCGGACAGGGCCAGGATCCTGGCCAGCGGCTCAGGCTCCAGACCGCCCCCGGTCATGTACAGGACGGTGTGCCGGTCTTTTGTCGGAGTGACCGTCACGGGGCCGCCCCAGCCGCCGTCGCCGCATTCAATGGTAATGCTGCGGAAGGCGGGGAGGGAGCCGGGCATCGGGTCAATGTCTGCGGGCGCAGGACCACCGGTCAGGAGGGCTGCGTCAGCGTCTGTCGGCGCGGGATCACCGGTCAGGGGGGCTGCGTCAGCGCCAGCATCTGCCGGCGCGGGGGTTCCGGAAAACGAGGCTGCGTCAGCGTCTGCCGTCTCAGGACCTCCGGTCTGCAGGTCGACGCTGTCCTCCAGCCGGATCCCGGCCTTCGCTGAAAGCCTTTCCGTGATCCGTTCGGCCGCCCAGCCGGAGACAAGGTTGGCAATGAGGCCCGCGCAGAGGTAGCGGAGGGCCAGGGGGAAGGGGTCCAGCCCGCGCGAGGCCAGGCCGTTGGTGATCCCGAGCCAGATAAAGAGCTCTGCCGGGTTGATGTGGTGAAAAAGACCGCTGTTTGTGTGGCAGTGGTAGCTCGCGGAGGCAAAATAGGCGGGTTTATAGCGCTCGGGCAGATAGCGCCCCATGGAGATCGCCATGGGATTGCCCAGAACGATGGCAGACAAAAAAGGCAGCAGCAGATAGCGCAGGAAGGCGTTGGAGCCGCACCTGGCCGCCAGCTTTTCGACCCGGGCCCGCCCGATCAGGTGGGTGACCGCGTTCAGCAGGACGAGAAATAAGAACACCTGGGGCAAAAGGCCGGTCACCCAGGAGATTAGTTGTTGTGTCCCTGCATCTATGATATGCTGTATTCCGTTGATCAGAAACATAACAGAATCCTCCTCAGGCTATTGTAACATAAAAAGACATGCACGCGGGTGTGCTTGAAAACGGCGTAAAACGCCGCAAAGCGCATGCCCTGCGAGGGGGATGCGGCAGGAGAGTCCGCGAAAAGCACTCCGGACGGAGAAATGGAATGAGTCAAAATAAAGAAAACCGGAAACTGCTGAATGCCATGTTTTTCAACCAGATCTCAATGGGCATTTATCTGCTTCTGATCGGGGATGTGCTGCCCATGATCCGGGCGGAGTACGGGATCAGCTACCGGCTGAGCGGTGCCATGATGGGGATCCAGTCGGCTGGTTATTTTATGGCGGGCCTGGTGACACCGCTTCTGCCCCGGTTTTTCGGTGTCAAAAAGACCTATCTGATCCTGGCCAACCTGGCGGCGGCAGGGCTGGTCATCATCATGCTGACCGGGAATCCGGTCCTGCTGCTGACAGCCATGCTGATGACCGGTGTCAGCAAAGGCTCCTGCGGAAATTTCAACAATGCCATCGTCAGCAACCTTTCCGGCAACAGCGCCTCTCAGCTCAATTTTCTGCAGGCCTGCTTCGCGATCGGGGCCTGCGCGGCGCCCCTGATCGCAGTCCTGTGCGGCCCGGCCTGGAGGCTGGCTTTTGCCGTGGAGATCGCGATCGCCGGGGTCGTCTTTCTCTACTCACAGAGGATGGTGATCCCGACCGGGGCCTATCCCGTCTCAGACAAAAAGGGAATCCCGGATCTCGGCTTTTTCCGCAGCCGGACCTTCTGGATCTGCGCGGTCTTTCTGTCCGTCTACATGGCCATCGAGGCCTGCATCATGGGCTTTCTGGTCAGCTATTTCGTGGACACCGGCCTGGCGTCGGAGAGCCGGGCCCAGCTTCTCTCCATGCTCCTGTGGGCAGCGCTCCTGGTCGGCCGCCTTGCCTGTTCCTGGCTCAGCACGAAAATGAAACCCGTGCACATGCTTCTGGTCATGTCAGCCGGCGTGGCCCTGAGCTT
This sequence comes from Lachnospiraceae bacterium UBA4317, assembly GCA_002394525.1. The sequence goes on from DGUF01000045.1 coordinate 3,662, forward strand.
TGTCCTTTTCATTTTCGGCGGCAGCCTGCCGCTTGTGGCTGCCGGATCCACCGGCCTGGGTCTTTTTATGGCGGGTATGTACGGGACAGCCATCGGCGATACGGGTGACCTTCTGGAAAAATACTCCATGAGTATGAGCATGCTTATCGTGATCCCGGGCCTGATCTCGACTCTGATGCCGAGCCTGATCGGCATTCTGGCTGACCAGTGGGATATCCGCCGGGGCATGATGGCGATCTTTGTCCTGATCCTGCTGCTTCTGGCGGTCACGGCCGTCGATTTCGGCAGCTCACGAACCGCCTCTGACCCGGACCGGTCCTGAGATATTGCGGGCCCGGTGCAATGAAGAAACGTCACAAAAGGATAGAAAGATCCCGGCAGGGGAGGCGCAGCCGGCGCATCCCTTTGCCGGGATCTTTAGAACAAAGGACATAATATCCTGGTTTATTCGCGGCTTTCGAAACCGAAATGCCGGGCTTCTTTCAGGCGGTAATAGATGAATTTGGTGTGGGCCACTTCCCGCCCGGTGTCATCCGTGATGATGCCGTCCACCCAGGTCAGGGTCTTGCCGGTCTTGGTGACATTTGCCGTGCAGACGATCTCTTTGCCCCGGACTGCCCGCATGTAGTCCATATCCCCCTGCACGGTCGGGCCGCCGTAGCCCTTTGAAGCCGCAGCGATACCGCAGATCGTGTCCGCCAGTGTGAAAAAAACGCCGCCGTGGACAGTGTTCAGGGGGTTGAGATGGCGCTTCTGCAGCTCGATCCTCCCCTTGCAGTATCCGTCGGAGACCTCCAGGACCTCCATCCCTATATCCTTGGAAAAACCGATCTCCTGGCCTAGGTACTTGGCCATCTTGATCTGGTCTTCTTTTGAGTATGCAGTTCCCGGGATCTTATTATCCTCATTTGCCATAATTTGTTTCGACCATTCCTTTCATCCCTTTAGATTAGTTCGGTGCCTGGTGATCCTTCCTTTTGTCTGGAGGAAGGAGTCCGTGCACGAGAGCTAAGTTTATCATGAAAGGGGGTGTTTCACAAGGGTGTGTGTGACGCTCCCACTCGTCAAGAGGCCTGTTTTCTGTTATGATAGTAGTGTATAAAAACGGGCAGGAGAGAGTCTCCTGCGCCGGGGAACCAGTGGTTAAAGTTATTCGATAGTAAAGGAGGAAAATGAAATGATGAAATCAGTCAAACGCTTCCTGGCCTGCTTTCTGATCGCAGCGATGCTGGTCGGAATGACCTCGTTCACAAGCGCGGAGGCCGCTCTCAAGACCCCCGGAAACTGCCGTTTCGACAAGTGGACAAACAGCAGCTTCACGGCCTGCAGGATCAAATGGAACAGTGTCCCCGGGGCCAATCGCTACACGGTCACCCTGACCTATACGGACGGCAGTCACTATAAGCAGCACACGACCAAGTCGACGTCCTATACCTTCAAGGGACTGGCCGACAACCATGTCTATATGGTCAGGGTCATGGCGTCCTATGTGGATCCCATCACCGGACAGACGACCAATACCAGTAATTTCTCCAACGTCGCCTATATCGTGCCCATGCCCAAGGAGCTGTCCCTGACAGTCACAAACAAGGACAGGCTGCAGGCCAAGCTCAAATGGAATCCGATCTACGGCTCCAACGGCTATAATGTCTTTGTGACGACGGATCCGATCGATGACGACTGGGTCTGGAACCAGTCCACGGACACCAAGGCCACCGCGACCTCTGCGACGGTCAAAAAGTTCAGGGGCGCCCACCTCAAGAAATACACCAATTATTATGTGAAGATCGTGACCAGGAGAAGGCGCAACGGCGCGTTCGTCTCGGTCCCTGTTCCCGAGGATTATTACAATGCTGCCTTCCAGCTGATGTTTATCCGCTGAGTCCGCGGGTGAATGCGTGTGTTTTTGCCCATTCCAAATGTGCTTCGCACATGGGCAAACGTCGTCACACTCGGGTTTTTACATGAAATTGCCATGCAAAAACACCTCAAATTCAGCGGCTGTGGATAAAAACTGTGATACTTCTGTGACAGACTCTGTGTTATCCTTCATCATGTAACCGGAACAAAGGATTTCGCGTTACGAGTAAAAGGAAAGATTTGTGAGTGCGCAGCCCTTTGCCGGCAATGCCCGGAACGGGGTGCGGAACGGGGCTGCGCGGATGATTAAAAGTGATCATTTGGAGATTATTTGGACCACAGATGATCGAATGACTGGAGGTAAAGAGTATCATGAAAAACAAAGCACTGATCAGTATTCTGACCGCGGCGGCCATGGCGCTCTCGCTGGCAGCATGCTCAGGCACGGCGCCGGCTTCCAGCGCGGGAAACGCGGAAAAAGAGGACGCGGCAGCGGTCGAGACCACAGCGGAAGCTGTTGACAGCGTAGAGACGGAAGCTGAGACGGAAGTGACGGAAGCGGAAGCGGCGGATACAGCCGGAGCGGCCATGGCCGCGGATACGGCGGCAGAGGCGGCAGCAGAGGGCGGAACTGCAGCGGCTCAGACCGCGGCGGATGTCGATATGGTCATGAACGGGGACCTGGTCCTGCCTGTTCCCACGGAGTATATGGACCTGATGCTGGTTGAGACACCGGAGAACAGTGAGGACGGAATCCTCTTCCGCTTCACGGAGAAGGCCTCCGTCGACCAGGCCAAGGCCATGGGCGACTACCAGGATGGCATGGGCTGGCTCTTTGACATCGGCAGGGTCAGCGAGGAGCAGGCGCAGGAAATGCTCTGCTCGGATATGTCCGGCATGGACCTGATCGCAAAGGATGACAAGGGTGACTGCTATATCCTCTATCATCCCACCGATGTCCGCGTCGTGCGTGAGAACATGGACGATCTCAGCAAGCCCGACGATCCCTGGAACCTGCTCCACGAATGGGTGGCCAATGTGCCTGACAGCTTCGTGGCCGAGAATGCCGGTATGACCAGAGAGAATCACACCAATACCAGCCTGGATATCTACCTGGCCAGGATCAGGTACAAAAATGATGTGAACTATGAGCTCAGGTCCCTGGAGTACGGGGCCATGACACCCGGAGAGGTCGATCCCGCGCCCTATGTGGAGCGCCTGACCAGAGGGGCAGCCTTCTACTACGCCGACCTCGAAGAGGGGCCCGACGGAGAGTACGATGTTCTCGCCATTCCGGAGGACAAGGTCCGCTATGAGTTCTTCCCTTCAGAGGGAAACAAGAACCTGGTCAGGGAAGTCCACGAGAATGATGAGGGTGAAGACGATTTCACCACAATGTACGAGGCTGTCTTTGAAGACGGCACGACCACGGCCTATGATGTCATCAACGAATGGTATCACGCTCTGGCCGGTGTGACCGAAGGCGGCGAGGCCGCGGCGACAGAAGCGGCAGCGGCAGAGGCAGCTGAGTAAGACACTGAAAGAAAAATGCCGGTGCAGTCATGATCATGTGATCAGCCGGCAGGATCCGGCCGGCTGATCCGGGCACAGGCCCAGGAGAAATCCGGACGGCGGATGTTCCCGGCACGGATCCGGGGAAACCGTAAATAAGAAAAAAGAAGGGGGCGCTGCCCGGCTGAATCTCTCAGCCGGGCAGCGCCCCCTGATCGTTTCTTCATCGCAATGCCCGTGATCTCAGTCGTGGGATACGCGCGCATGCTCAAGGCAGAGCCTGCCTGTTTACGTCTCCTCCGGCACGCAGATGATGTTTTCCTGTTTCTCAAACCAGGAGCCGGGGCAGCGGTCGGTGATGACGGTGGCGCTGTCAAAGGCGGAAAAGCGGACCGGGGAGATGATCTGGAATTTCTCGGCGGTGCAGAGCACGTAGCGCTCCCGGGACTGGGCCATGGCCCGTCCCTTGATGATGGCCTCATTGATGTCGGGGGTCGTGAACCCGCTCTCCGGGTTGGCCCCGTTGGTCCCCATGAAGCACTTGGTGAAGTTGAAGGAACGGAGCTCTTCGGCGGCCGCGTTGCCGACGATGGCCTCGGTGGCGGTCCGGATCTCCCCGCCGATCAGGTTGACACGAAAGCCCCGCCTGGCCAGCTCCAGGCCGTGGGCCACGGCGTTGGTGACATAGACGGCTGCATGTTCCCTGATGAAGGGGATCATGGAGCCTGTAGTCGTGCCCGCGTCGATATAGATGAAATCGTCTGGCCTGATCAGGGCGGCCGCGTACCTGCCGATCCGTTTCTTTTCTTCGATGTTGATCTCGGCCCTCTCCGCGACCCGGTCTTCATGAAGGCTGGTCCTGCTGCCGACGGACATGGCTCCGCCGAAGACCCGGATCAGTCTGTTCTGTTTGTCCAGTTCCTGCAGGTCGCGCCGGATGGTGGATTCCGAGGCCTGGAGAAGCGTGACCAGCTCTGTGAGTGTGATGCTTCCCCGCGCGTCGAGAAGCTGCAGGATCTGTGCCTGGCGCTGTTCAGCTAACATGATTCCTCCTGGTGAAAAACTGTCCTTAGAGCTGCATGCAGAAATGCGGATGAACATGACATCAACAAATATTCTTATTTTTATTATACCGGATTATTCGAAAATATGCTTTAGCAAAACTGTTTGTCTGATAAATATTTATTACCATTCAGACCCACCTGGAACCCGGGTTTTTGCGCGGTTCTCAGGGCAAAAACACAGGCTGAAATGTTTTTTATGATAAAAGATGCGGAAAAAAATATGGCACAGGTTCCTTTCCTAGTTCCGAAAGGTCTGTGAAGAGGAAGGATATATCGGTGTATGTGAAAACACACGGCTCATGGGGGGAAGCCGTGTGTTTTCGTGAGAGGAGTTTTTTACTGTCCACGCCCTTTCGAAGGGCGTGGACAAGTAACACCGCGCGCGGCGCACGCAAAGCGCATTGGAATCGCCGCGCGTCCTGTAAGAGTATTGTCTTATGCCTCGACGGGTTTCTTGAGTACGCCGAGCAGGACGGTGCCGACAATGGTGCCCGCGACGAGGGCCACGACATACATGATGGCGTTGCCGACGACGGGGAAGACGAAGATGCCGCCGTGAGGGGCCATCAGTGTGCAGCCGAAGGCCATGGAGAGCGCGCCGGATACGGCGGAGCCGATGATGCAGGCGGGAAGGACCCTGCCGGGATCGGCAGCGGCATAGGGGATGGCGCCCTCAGTGATGAAGGCCAGGCCCATGATGAAGTTGACGGGGCCGGATTCTCTCTCTTCTTTGGTGAATTTGTTCTTGAAGAGGATGGTCGCCAGGGCGATCGCGCAGGGAGGGACCATGCCGCCGATCATGACGGCTGCCATGATGTCATAGTTGCCGGCCGCGATGGAGGCTGTGCCGAAGACGTAGGCTGCCTTGTTGAAGGGGCCGCCCATATCGATGGCCATCATGCCCGCGACGATGATGCCGAGCAGGATCTTGCTGGTGCCGCCCATGTTGGTCAGGCCGGTGTTGAGGGCCGTGTTCAAAAAGCCCACGGGTGGTTCCACAATGAAGGTCATGATCAGGCCGACCAGGAGGGTGCCGCAGAGCGGGTACAGGAGGACGGGGGCGATCTTTTCGATGGACTCGGGAAGCTTGTTGAAGACCTTCTGGAGCCAGAGGACCAGGTAGCCGGCGATGAAGCCTGCCAGCAGGGCGCCGAGGAAGCCGGACTTGCCGTTGGCCGCGATCATGCCGCCGACAAAACCGACGGCCAGGCCGGGCCTGT
>DGUF01000016.1:0-440 GCA_002394525.1 Lachnospiraceae bacterium UBA4317
GATACTCTGGCATACAGGACGGTTTTTCTTTCAACATTTTTATTGAATACCGCATAGACATCTTCGCGGTTATATTCGTATCTTCCGTTGGGAAGCGTCTCTGTCCGGATCCTTCCTTCTTTCACATATCTGGTAAGTGTCTGTCTGCTCACTCTAAGTAATGATAAAACTTCACCTGAACGCATAGTTGTCTCCTTTCATAGACTTATTATATAACATCAAGGTGATAAATTATATTAAAATATAAATATATTATTTAACAATATTAATATTTTTCTTTGCTACAGACCTATTATAGCAGAGATGTGTGAAAGCGAATGATATTTTTCGCTATTTCGTTGTTTTGCCTTATTTTACGTTTCCTTATTTTATTGGTCCGGCTGCTGCCCGTCGTGGGCTTTCCAGGCGCATTCGGTGATCCGCATATCCGTAAACACCGC
>DGUF01000016.1:647-11983 GCA_002394525.1 Lachnospiraceae bacterium UBA4317
GCGGCTGAACCGGTACCACATGACCTTCACATCCGCGGGGATCGCCGTGGTGGCCCAGTCAGAATAGCCGTGGTTGGTGACCACGGATCCAAGATGCTGAAAGTCTTCATTTTCATATTCCACGGAGGCCTTGAGCCAGTTTTCACTATCCAGGTACATGACGATCCCGCACTGATCAAAGCGGTGACTGCTCTGTGTGAAATCGGTCTTTACAATGAAGGAAAAATACCTTTCCTCCGTCTCCATCTGCAGGACCGGCGCGTTGTCATTGCGGAAATGATAGTAAGTGCGCTGCCACAGGTCGGTGCGGGGCATGGTCGTGATCTCGATCCGTCCCTCTTCGATGCTGTAATCATCCGGCTCCCTGAGCCATTTCATTCTGTCTTTGGAAAAAGTATCCATTTTACTCCTTTCCGGCTGCCGTATGCAGGAACGGGCAGCTGTAAAGCATCCTTGTTCTCGTGTTTTTTATATTAACATATCAGAGGGCCGGCGGGAGTATCAAAAAGAACCATTCCCACTATCTACCCCAACTATGGTACACTGTATAGAGACCCCGGGAGGAAGGCCCTTCTCTACTGACGGCCGCAGATACAAGAGATGACCCGGGGCGGAAACCGGTCATCCTATTCACACAGGAGGAATTGCATATGGGATTTCGATGCTCTAACTGTGGAGGAAATATACTTTTTGATGTCGATTCTCAATCGATGAAATGCCAGCACTGCGGCACCATGATCCCTCCGGATCAGTTCGAAGTGAAAAACAGCAGTACTGGCGAGGACATAGCGGAAATGGAGCTGACCCTTTTTACCTGCGGAAGCTGCGGGGCCGAGCTGCAGGGGACGGAGGATTCCCAGGTCGGCTTCTGCCCCTACTGCGGAGGCCAGAGCCTGCTCCGGGCGCCTGGGGGCGGCAGGAACCTGCCCGAGAGGCTGATACCCTTCCAGGTCTCCAGGGACCGCTGCACGGAGCTCTTCCGCGATCACACAAAGAGGGTCAGGTATCTGCCCAAAGAGCTGCGGGATGCCTCGCAGCTGAAAAATTTCACCGGGATCTACATGCCCTATTACGAGTACGATGTGGAACTTGGCGCATCGCATATCGTGGGGACCAAGGTCGTGGAGAGCACGCCCAAATATGACCGGGTCAATACCTACCGGATCGACGCGTCGGCCAACGGCGAGTACTGCGGCGTTCCCTATGACGCCAGCCGCTACTACGACGATGAGATCGCCGCCCGCGTCCTGCCCTTTGATATGAAAAAGGAGCGGGACTTCCGGCCCGCCTACCTGTCCGGCTTCTATGCGGACGCCTCCTCCGTTCCCGCGCAGACCTATTACCGGGACGCGGAGCAGACGGCCTCGGACGATGTCGTGGCCGAGGTGGCCAGGCGCGTGATGGCGGACCAGGGGATCAAAGTGGAAAAAGGATCCTCCCGGATCGAGGCCCATACGAGGAGCCACCACAGCACCATGTTCCCCCTCTGGTTCCTGACCTGGCGCAAGGACGAGCGGGTCGTTTACGCAGTGGTCAACGGGGAATCCGGCAAGGTGGTATCCGACCTGCCGGTCGACATGAAGAGCTTCTCCCTGGGCTGCCTGGGCCTGGCGGCAGTGATCTTTCTGGCCCTGGAGCTGCTGGTCCAGCCGACGCCCATGATCACCTCCATCGTGAGCCTGATCGCCGGAGCCCTGATGGCGGGATCCATCCGGTCCAGCACCCGGCGGATCTTCGAGAAGGAGACCCACGCCAACGACAAGGGCTGGAGATCCAGCAGAGATCCCCAAGTCACCCCGGACGGATCCGTCAAAAGAAAGCGGGGAAATGTCCTCCTCGATTTTGGCAAAAAATACGCCACACCGCTCCTTGTCGTGTTCGCCATTACGATCTCCACCGTTTTTGACGGACATAATGTGACCATGCGGTCGATCGCCTCGCTCATTGCCGTCGCCGCCGTCATCTACCTGATCCTGACCGTGCTCAAAATCCTGGAATGGCAGAAATCTGTCCCCCAGCGCCGGCCGGCCCTGGCGATCCTCCTGGTGCTGGCGGCCGTTGTCCTCAACGCCTCGGTCGTCTTTTTCTCACCGGTCGGAGACTACTGGTATTACCTCGGAGACGCCGTCTGCATCCTGATCCTGATCGCCGCCTCGGCCATCATGCTGCAGGTCTACAACATCAGCACGACCAGACCGCTGCCGCGGCTCTTTGACAGAGAGGAGGTGGGCTGACATGAAGAAAAAAATGATCCTGGTCCTGGCCCTGATCCTGTTCTGCGCCGTGTTGCCGCCGCTCAGCCCCGCCGCGGCGTCAAGCCTGGTCGTGGAGGACAACGCGGACCTGCTGACGAGCGAAGAGGAAGCACAGCTCATCAGCGACTACTCCGCCATCACCGAATACATGGACGCCGCCTTTGTCACTACAAACAGCTCCCCCGGATCCACGGCCTCCTATGCGGAAAACTACGCCATTAACCACTATGGCAATGACCCCGCCATCATATTTGTCATCGACATGGACGACCGGGAACTCTACATCTACGCCAACGGACCCGCCATCAAGACCATAACGAGCGCCGATTCCCGCGCCATAACCGACAACATCTACAGGAGCGCCTCCCGCGGCGACTTCTACGAATGCGCGGAACTGGCCTTCAGCCAGATCCTGGCCAAGTGCATGGGCGAACGCCTGTCCCGCCCCGTCAAGCACATCACCAACGCCCTGATCGCCATCCTGGCCGGCATCCTGGTCAACTACTTCCTCACCGTATACTCCCGCCTGCCCGTCATCGAAAACCGCACAGAAGGGCAGATCAACGTGAGCGTGACCAGCAAAATGGCCCACATGCCGGGCCTCCTCCTGGCCCTCCCCGTCGTCCTCTCCAGCGTCAAACGCTACAAGAGCAGCGGCTCCGGAGGCAGCGGAGGCGGCGGAGGCGGCGGCCACTCCGGAGGCGGAGGCGGCCACGGCTTCTAATGAGTCAGTGTGGACGTAACAGATTGACTCATTTTTAGTCCTTTTCAAAATGTGGGTCTGTTTTAGAGGAGAAACCTATCATGAAAAAAAGAATTCTGAGATCAATTTCGCGAATGTTGATCTGCTGCCTGCTCTGCGGACTGTTTACCGAAGCGGTATCTGCTGAAGAAAGGTCGATAAACCTGAAGGATGCATCCCCGCATACTGAGACACCGGCTGCCCGCGCCCAGTCTGATGACGGAGAGGACAGCTATGCTTCCCGGACTGTGGAAAAAGATCCGCTTTCAGCCTCCTATGAATATCATCTGGAGAGCGGACAGCTTAAATATCGCCTTGACCTGGGGGGCGAGAGCATGCGGCTGCACTGTTATTTCCGCTCCGGGGATCCTGACTACCATGAGGAAATCTATACCCTTCCGCTGGACGACACACTTGTGTCCCGGGGGACTCTTGTGTTCGGTAAAGTGAACAACAGTGCCGGAATAGATATCGCATCTCAATTCGCCTTTTTCGCCATCACCTTCACGGAACAGAAAGCAGTCCTGTCTGCAGTCCGCAAGGACCAGACCCTGGCCGGCGGTACAGAAGGAAGTATGATGACAGGAACCTATGAGATGACGGCCCGGTCCGGAGCCGACGACAAAGGCAATGCCGACGACAAAGGCAATGCGGGGGAGAAGTCCGGAAAATGCATTCCTTCCATCCTGTGCCGTATGGCCCAGTCCTATTATTTCAGACACGAGGGATTCTATCCTCCCGTTGCCGACTATACGGACAACGGCGACGGAACCTATACCCTCCATCTGTACGAAGTCGTCGATGAGGGAGACGGGAACTCCCACACAGCGACCTCCGCCTGGTACACAGTGGATGCCGGCGGAGTCGGGACAGACGGGATCACAGGGGAAGAAGTCAATATCAGGCAATAATAATCGGGAAAAAGCCGAAATTCCCGATCATTAATAAAATGACAACTACAAGTTAAAACAGAAAAGGAGAAAAAATGAAAAAGTTTTCGGGTATACTGGCATGTACCATGGCAGCGCTGATGTTTCTGTCTTCGACACCTGCTCTGACCATCACAGGAGCGGCCGAAACCGCATCGGCAGCCGACACTGCGGCTGACAGGACCTACAAGGTCACATCCGGCGACACCCTCTGGAAGATCGCCGATGAGATCTATGGCGACAGCGGAAAATGGGAACTGATCTACGAAGCCAATAAGGATAAACTCAGGTCCCCCGGAGCGATCATGCCCGGCCAGGTACTTGTGCTTCCGGCTTCCGAGGGGGCGGATACCGTGGAGGCAGAAGCCGCAGAAGCCCCTGCCGCAGAAGCCCCTGCCACAGAAAAAGAAGCTGAGAAAAAGCCTGCTGCAGAAGCCCCTGCCGCAGAAAAAGAAGCTGAGGAAAAGCCTGCTACTGAAGCCCCTGCCACAGAAAAAGAAGCTGAGGAAAAGCCCGCCGCTGAAGCAGAAACCGCAGAAACAGCCGCCACAGAAACAGCCGCTGCGGAAACGACAGCCGCTGAAGCTGAAACCGCAGAAGCAGCCTCTGCGGAAGCATCTCCCGCAGCGGAAACCGGCAGCGCAGCCCTGACAACTTACTGGACACAGGATTCGAAGCCGGCCCAGGAACTCAGGGACTACGTGGCAAAGGTCACGGACCCCGCCGACAAGGAGAACTTTATCCCTGAAAAAGACCGCATCGCCGTGTTCGACATGGACGGAACCCTGGTATGTGAGACCTACTATACCTACTATGACACAATGATGTTCATCGAATACTGCCTTCACGACCACCCCGAGCGGGTCTCCGATGAGCTCAAGGATGTCGCCGCGGCCATCAAGCCCGGTTACGTCGCGGACGAGACCCTGGCCAGAAACTTCGCCAAGGCCTATGCGGGGATGACGGTAGAGGAATTTTATGACTATGTGGTGGAATTCGGAAAGAAAAAGACTGCCAGCTTCAACAACATGCGCTACATCGACAACTTCTACCTGCCTATGGTCGAGCTGGTAAAATATCTGTACGAAAACGATTTCACCATCTACGTGATCAGCGGAACGGAGCGCACGACCACCCGGGCCATCATCGCAAACTCCCCGATCAAAGACTATGTCACCCCCAACCATGTGATCGGCACCGATTTTGAGATCAAAAAGAAGGGATTCGAAAACGAACCCGCCAACATAAACTACAAATATGAGAACGGCGACGAGCTCGTTCTGACCGGCGGCTTCATCCAGAAAAATCTCAACGGCAACAAGACCATTTATATTGAAAGAGAAATCGGCCAGCGCCCGGTCCTCGCCTTCGGCAACAGCGGAAGCGATACCAGCATGATGAACTATGCCATCGACAGCAGAAATCCCTATCCGGCCCAGGCCTATATGGTGGTTGCCGATGACGATGTCAGGGAGTGGGGAAAACAGAACTGGGAGGAAAAATCCGCTGATTATGAATCCAAGGGATATATCCCCATCTCCATGAAAAATGACTTCGCCCGGATCTACCCGGATGACATCACCAAAGCCGACCAGCAGTATGTGCCGGCTGAGACAGAGGAAGATGAGGCCCTGGATCCGGCCGCATAAATACACCGCTCCCGCGCATTTTGCGTTTTTTCTGTCTTCATTGCACAGACGGCAGGCAGTGGCAGGCAGTGCGGGAACAATGCGGCCGGCCAAAGCACAGGGCGCTTCGACAGGGAGGAAGAGAAAAATGGAAGCAAAATACACGACAAAAACGAATCTGGAACTTGAGGATTTCAGGCGCTATGCCAAGGCCATGGGCGGCCAGCCCAGGGGACTTCTGGTCACGGTCATCGTCCTGCTCTGGATCCTGTATTCGGGTGTGACCAACCTGCGGAGCGGCAAGACCGCCATGGGTTGTCTGATGGTGGCCGTCGTGGTCATCTGCCCGCTGATCTACCTGTATACCTCCCGGAGACAGTCACAGAAATATTTTGACCGGCTCAGGGAGACGGGCGGAACGGATTTCACGGTCTCCTTCTATGACGACCATTTCGAGACGCAGAGCAAAAACGGCCAGGGGACCTATGCCTACAAGGACCTCAAGAACATGGTGGAGACGGAGACAGACTTTTACCTGGAGGTGGAGGCCGGCCACTGCGTGATCATTCAGAAAAAGAACTGCGGCGCGGACCTGATCAGCTTCCTGCATAATCTCCGGAAATGAATCAGTGAGTCAAACGATCCCGGAACCCTGCCGGGAAGCCGGATGTCAATAATCCTGATATAAATAATCTCGATGTAAATGATCATGATATAAATGATCATAATGTAAATAACTACAAGGAAAGACAACTTATGAAGAAAATGATCGTATTGCTCCTTGCCGCTGTGATGACTTTCTCTGTCTGTGTCTATGCGGGAAACGGAACCAAAGCAGCGGGAGAGGAGAGCCCTGAAGAGAAGAAGGCACCGGAGGTCCATGCCATCGCCTATGACCAGAGCATGGACACTCTCGATGACGAGGGCGGGGCTGACGCCTTCAACCATAAGCTGGACCACACGGACAGCAGGTATTACAGGATCCTTGATTATTACAATATGGAAAGCGACGAGACCCTGCACATCCTGCCGCATTTCGAGACCTACCAGCAGACGGCAGAATATTCCTGCGCCTGCGCCTCAGCCCTGATGGTGCTCAACTACTATGATGTCCACGACTATAACGAAATGGATATCTGCAGGATCGCAGGGACTGATACCAGTGAAGGCACTCCCGTCGAAGGAATCGTGAAGTTTTTTGATTCCATAGGATGGAAGACCACATACCACGCGGACACGAAACCCCGCTTTGATTCCCTGGAAAAAGCGGAAGAATTCCTGCTGACATCCCTGGACCAGGGCACGCCGGTCATGGTCGACTGGATGGACTGGGGAGGACACTGGCAGGTGGTCATCGGCCTGGACACTGTCGGCACGGATGACCCCAACGACGATGTTCTGATCATGGCTGACCCCTATGATACGACAGACCACTATCAGGACGGCTACTACACAGTCCCTTTCGGCCTCTACTATAACATGTGGCGCGAAGGATCGGGCGGGGAGACGCACGACCCCTACCGCCAGCCCTTCGTTATAGCCACACCGTGAAAGTACTCAAAACGGTAGTCCCGCTCACAAAATCGGAAAAATCCGGCTTCGGCCGGATTTTTTTCACGGTGCGAACGTCTGCCTTTTTCCATAATGTTTTCCCTGCCATTGATATCCCTGTGATATAATGGAAGAAGACGAACGTCATTGAAACCAGCAGCCATCCCCGCTCTGGGAGCATGGGCTTGTAACCAGGGCCGTGACTGCGGCATTGCAATGAAGGAGGAAAAAATGAAAAGGTCAAAAGATCATAAACTCATACAGGTCATATGCGCGCTGGTGTTATGCCTCTGCCTCGGTACTGTGGTGTGCGGCGCGGCCGAGAGCGGGAAACAGGATACCGCGCAGGATCAGAGTGAGGACTATATTCTCAATGAGGATCTGGCAGATGTGGGCATAACCATGAATCTCCCTGCAGCCTTCGGGGATCTCAAGGGCATGACCTATTTTCAGGGAATGGATGTCTCCGACGGAACGGGGATCTATTTTGGAAACGGTTCTTATATCGGAGCCACGCGCGAGGAGTATCAGGCCTTGGCGGCAAAGGATGCGCCGACGGAGAAGGAACTCCAGGAATTCCAGAACAAGGTCAGACCGCTTTTTTCGATTATCATCATTGATGAAAACAGGGGCGCCGGGGATATCGTCGATTTTATAAATGAAGACGATCCGGAAGAGCCCATGACCGCAGACCAGCTGACCCTGCTGGGAAAGGCGGGAGACTGCAGCTTCTTTGAATATAATGAGGAATTATATGAGGGGGACCCTCACGAGGGCCTTCGGGAGGAATTTGCCAAAGAGTATGATACACTGGCATCCCTCAAGGATGAGGTGGTGAAAAATATGAGATTCTCCCCTGTAAAGAGGGCATTTTCCGATCTCATCGGTTCCAGGGTCTCCTTCGAGACGAAGGATCTTGACGGGAAGACCGTCAGCAGTGAAGACATCTTCAGTCAGCATGAGATCACGATGGTCAATGTCTGGGCGACCTGGTGCCACTGGTGCGTAAACGAACTGCCCGAACTGGAAAAGATCAGCGGCAGACTTGCGGAAAAGGACTGCGCGGTCATCGGGCTCTGCGGTGACGCCGAAAACGATGAGACCATCGCGAAGGCAAAGGGCCTGCTCGCAGAGAACGGCGACACCTACCTCAACCTCCGCCCCTGGGATGGCTGGATGGACATCTTTGATATGAGCCAGGGATGGCCCATGACCTTCTTTGTGGACAGGGAGGGGACGATCGTCGGAAGGCCCGTCGTGGGAGCTGACATCAACGCCTATGAACCCCGTGTGGATGCGCTGTTAAAGGGAGAAGACCAGGCGGATGCTCAGACGCAGGAAAAAGACGGGAAAGAAGCGGAAGACAAGGCGGATGCAGCCGGTACAGCCAATACAGCGAAGCCTGCGGACGAAAGCGGGAAAGGAACCGCCGGCGCCTACAACATTTATGTGGTGGACCAGAACGCTCAGCCCGTCGAAGGCGCCATGGTGCAGTTCTGCACGAACGACACCTGCAAAATGGCCCTGACAGACGCCGACGGACTTGCTTCCTTTACCGATCCCGAGGGAATCTATGATGTCCACGTCCTCAAGGTACCGGAGGGCTATGAGAAGGATAATGAAGCCTACAAGACCGCAAATACCTACGGCGACCTTGTGATCACGATCAACAAGAAGTAAAAAACGGACGGTCCCTCTGCCGCAGGACCCGGCATCGCAAAGCCGGGTGGAAGAGGGGCCGTCTGTCCCTACATCGCAAAGCCGGGCGGCCTCTGGGCAGTCTGCCCCGGCATCGCAAAGCCGGGCGGCCTCTGGGCAGTCTGCCCCGGCATCGCAAAGCCGGGCGGAAGAGGGGACGTCCAGTCGTATTTTGATGGATCTCATGAACAGGAAATAAAGAATACTTTGGTACAGACCATGGATAAGAAAAAAACATTTCTGACGATACAGTCCATCCTGTGGATCCTGGCGGCGGTCCTGCTGATCGCGGGAGCCCTGCGGATCTATATGAACGGAGTCGCGCTCAGGGCCGCAGACCCCATGGCGGATATCTATACCGTGGAGACGATCGGCCGGGCCGCCCGCTTTGCCGTTCCGGTCCTGCTGGCGGCGATCATCATGACGGTCATCTGCGCGATCTCCGGGATCAGGGACGAGAGCGCGGACAAACCGGTGCCCGGCTTCCGGGTCTCCAAAAAAGAGCCTGCCGGCGAGGATGCCCTGCGGAAACGCAGCAGGGTGCGGATGGTTCTTTTCGCAGCCGCCCTTGCCTTTATCATCATCGGCATTTTCAACGGCAGCATGAACGATGTGTTTGTAAAAGCTTCAAAGATATGTACGGAGTGTATAGGCCTTGGCTGATCAGGTTTTAAAAGAAAGCGCGGCCGCATCCTCCCTGCGGGGGAATGCCGCGTCCTCAGATGCAGAAACAGTGCGAAGCGGCGCCGCATCCCCCCTGAGGGGGCCTGCCGCGGACAATGCGCGCAATGCCGCGGAAACGGGAAAAAAGAATACATCCTGGTGGGATGCCCACAAGCCGTCCAAAAGAAGGATCATCCAGCTCTACAGCGCCCTGCTCTATAACGCGCACGTCAGGGGCTTTGCCGAAGGAAAGATCTTTACCGGAAAGACGAAGGCGGTCTGCGTCCCCGGATTCAACTGCTATTCCTGCCCGGGGGCGGTCGGTGCCTGCCCCCTGGGCTCTATTCAGAATGCGCTCGGATCGCTGAACAGGCACATCGGCTTTTACGTATTGGGGATCATCCTCCTCTACGGCATGCTGCTGGGAAGAACGATCTGCGGCTGGATCTGTCCTCTGGGGCTGATCCAGGAGCTCTTCCACAAGATCCCCACGCCCAAGATCAAAAAGAGCCGGATCACGAGAGGGCTCAGCTATCTCAAGTATGTCCTCCTGGTCATCTTCGTGATCATGATCCCCGTCTATTACGGGATTGGACAGGGTATCCCCGTTCCCGGATTCTGCAAATATATCTGTCCGGCGGGGACCTTTGAGGGCGCCATGGGAATGCTGCCTGGAAACCTCCCCTGGCTCTCCATGCTGGGAATCATCTTCACGAGAAAATTCATCATCATGGTCCTCATTTTTACCGCCTGCATTTTCTGCTACAGGGCCTTTTGCAGGTTCCTCTGTCCGCTGGGGGCCATCTATGGAATGTTCAACAGCCTGGCCGTGATCGGCGTCAAGGTCGACGCCGGCAAGTGCAACGGCTGCTCCCTCTGCGTCATGAACTGCAAGATGGATGTCAAAGAGGTCGGCGACCACGAGTGCATCCACTGCGCCAAATGCGTAGCCGGCTGCGGGCAGGGTGCCCTCTCCATGAAGGCAGGGAAGTTCACGATCATCGAACCACACAAAAAGACCGGGGAGACCGGGGAGACCGGCCCGGACACAGCCGGGATCCGGAAGATGGAAAAGCTCTGTTGGGGAGCCGCAATCCTCCTGCTCGCCTTTCTTCTGATCTGGGCCAATATCCTAGACCCCTCCCTGAAACCAAAGGCTGACACGACCAGCGCTGTCGCGGCGTCATCGCCCGCGGCCCCGAATACACAGAAGACAGCGGGAGATGCGGGAACCGGACCCGCGAAGGATCCCGCAGACAAAACACAGGAGGCAGGGACCGGCGCATCCGGTGACCAGGCGGCTTCGGCAGGCCAGACGGCTCCCGAAACGGCACAGGCCGGAGCCGGCAAGAACGCGGAGGAGAACCAGCAGACAGAGCCTTCCGCCGCTACTTTTGAAAGTGACCTGCCAATCGGCTATGAGCCGGGCAGCAGGCTGGCGGACTTCGAGATCGACTGCCTGGACGGCAGCACCTTCCGCCTGCGGGAGACGAGAGGAAAGGTGGTCTTCATCAACCTCTGGGCCACCTACTGCGGCCCCTGCGTCAAGGAACTGCCCCATTTTGTCGACCTCTACCATGAACATGAGGGCGATATCGAGATGGTCGCTGTCCACGCAAACCTGGTGACAGACGATGTCAGCCAGTATCTGAGCGAAAGAAACTGGGACATCCACTTTGCGGTGGACGACGAGGCCGAGACCGTATTCGGCATCGTAAACGGCTCCCTCGCCCTGCCCCAGACCATCGTCCTGAACAGGAAAGGAGAAGTGATCTACAACAAGGTCGGCTCCGTGACTCCCGAAGCACTGGAGCAGCTCTATCAGGAGGCGGCCAGATAAAAGCATGACAAAGGGGACGGTCCTCAATGT
>DGUF01000122.1:0-159 GCA_002394525.1 Lachnospiraceae bacterium UBA4317
TAATTAAAATAATAATTAAAATATAGTAGAAAGACTGTGAAAACTCCCCGCGCGCCTGGCCGCCCGGGGAGTTTTTTGCGGAGCGGATCGAAGGAGGAAATCCGCTTCTTCTTCGATTCATCCCGGAGATCCGGGACAGGAGAGGGACGGATGCCGGGC
>DGUF01000122.1:245-6111 GCA_002394525.1 Lachnospiraceae bacterium UBA4317
TGTCTGATGAGGTCTTGACATTAAGAGCCGCCACTATAAAATAGACCAATATGATCTCACGGCGGAGTCCGGCTCGCTACAGCTCAGACTGCCACGAACGCAAAAACCCGAATTATAACGCCGGCTCAAAAGTGGTCATGTGTAAAAGAAAGCTGCGTTTGACATGCCTGCAATTGTACTCTATAATCAAAATGTATGAGAAAAAGCGGTTTGCGGCTACTACATGCGCTACAGGCGGTTTTCCAGTCTGATCAGGGCTCCGGCAGCGGCTTACAGCTTTTGTTTGTGTTTTGAGATGCTGAGTTTTTACGGAAAAACATGGTAAGGTGAGGCTTGTCTTTTCGTAAAACAGAATAATTGACAGACTTTTGCGAAAAATAAGGATTTGATTGTTTGGCGCATACGAACGGGAGCAGTTTTCGTCAGTATGCGCTTTTTGTCCCATCACCGCGGACCAGAAATGGTTCAGGAGACAAGGTAATGTTTAAGTGGAAACGCGCTGCTGCGTGGATGCTGACAGTTTTTCTGATCCTGTCGGCAATGCCCGCTGGCGCAGCAGCTGCAGATACAGGGGCTGAACAGGAATCTTCATACGCCGGCGGCACCGGCGCTTTTTCTGATGCCCTTTCACAGGAGGAGGCGGAAGCCCTGCCCCCGGAGGCGGAGGCCCTGCCGCAGGCCGGGCCTGCAGAAGAGCCTGCCGGGAGCAAACCGGTTTCGGAGACGGATCCTGTCCTGCAGACGGAAACAGCTGCGGAGCCTGCCGCCTATGGAACAGCAGTGCCGGAGACGGATCCCGCCCTGCAGACGCAGGCGTCCGTGGAGCCGGCCAGCCCTGCGGCTGCCACAGAGGCTGCAGCTGCGGAAGAGAGCCCTGCCGGTCCTCTGATGGACTGGGTGGACCAGGCCCTGGATGCCCTCGGACTGGAGGGGGTCTACGCGTCGGAAGCAGAACAGAATGTGCCTGCGGAAGACGCCCTGGATGCCGCGGCGGGACAGGAAGAGCCGGCGGAGGATCCGTCAGCTTCCTATGAATTTGCTGAATATGCTCCTGAGTATACGTCTCCTGCCGGGGAGGGGGATCCATGGACTCCTGACGAAAGCCAGGACCCTGGCTTTGATGCTATGCCTGATCCGGCCGCAGAAGCCGCGGACGACCTGTCAGCACCGGAAGCCGGCGAGGCGCCGGAGTTCGAAGAGGGGCTGGAATACGCAGAGATTCCGGAGGCCGGGGAAGCACCGGAAAATCCGGATATGCCGGAGGCTGTGGAAGTGCCGGAAGTCATAGAAGTACCGGAAACAGCAGAGAACCCGGAGATCATGGAAGAGACTTCGGATGATCCGGCGGCGGGAACAGATCCCGCGGAAGCAGCCATGGAGCTCCCGGCAGCAGGTTCTGATCCGCAGACTGCTGCGTCCGAAGAAAGCATCGCGGATCCGCAGGGAGCTGCGACAGAAGAAAACATGACGGCCCCTCAGGCGGATGTGCCCGAAGAAAACATGGCGGATCCGCAGGCAGCCGCGCCCGAAGAGAGAATCGCGGCCCCTCAGGCGGCAGCGTTCGAGGGAAGCATTGAGGATCCGGCAGCAGCTGTGACCGAAGAAATCACTGCCCTTCCACAGGCAGCCGCGGCAGAAGAGGCTGCAGAAGTCTCGCGGGCGGCAGCGTCTGAGGAGGCAGGTCAGGATTCGCAGGCAGGAAACTCCGGCGGACCGGCCGATTCCGGCAGCACAGACAGCGGGAAGGATCCCGCGGCCATGCCGGCCGACCCGGCGGGACAGGACGATCCTTCCGCCCAGGACGTGGACCGCAGGGCCGCCCTCAAGGGAATGAGCCTGTCCGTGACGGACAGGATCGGCGTAAATGTCTTTGTCCAGGCGGACAGCACCGTGGAAAACGATGATTATCTGGAATTTTCCTGTGCCGGCAAAACGGTCCAGGAGTATGTCGCGGACGCCGGATCAGGCCGGATCGCGGACGCGGACGGACAGCCGATCGAAGTCCTGGTCTTTGAACTTCCTCTTGCCCTCACCCAGATGACGGATGATGTGGGCATCCACATGGTCGTCGACGGGCAGGCGGGCACAGCCAGGACCTGCACTGTGCGCGGCTACGCGGACAGGATCCTGCGGAGCAGCGGCTATGCGGACAATGAAAAGAACCTTCTTCTGGCCATGCTCAATCTCGGAGCCTGTGCCCAGATCCATGAGGGCTACAACACGGACCGCCCCGCCAATGACGGGATCTTTGCCGGGCCTTCCAGTCCTTTGGCAGGAGGAGCCGACCCGGACCTGAGCCAGTATGCCTATCAGTCGGACGAAACAGGGGAGAAGCCCGGGGCCTATATCAGGGAGATCGGACTGGACATGAGCGACGGCATTTCCCTGGTCTGTTATTATAAGGTGCAGGGTGCGCTGGGAGACTGGTCTGTCTGGGGCCACCATGCCCAGCTGATCGATTCGGATAAGACCTTGCAGACCGGCTACGATGACGAAAAGGGGATGTACTACGTCAGGATCGGGGGCATCCTTCCCTATGAACTGGATGAAGCCTTCGAGATCAATGTGAGGACCTCCTTCTTGATCTGGAACTATGATTCGACATTCCGCATCAGCCCCTTCAATACCTGCTGGAGGATGATCGAGGGCGGATCGTCGGAGGAGGACCAGAACCTGGGCCGGGCCCTCTACGATTACTGGGAAGCGGCCAGCGCAGTGCGGGGAGCGGAGACTGAAGTCAGATGATCCCGGGGCTCACGGCGCGCAAGACTCGCGAGCGAGTCTTAAATCTGAATGCAAAAATCTGAACACAATGGAAAAGCGGATGCGAATGCATCTGCTTTTTGCTATACTGTACTGTAAAAGCTCCGGCCGGGTGGCAGGATCCGGGGCGATAACCGCGCGGTGCATCTCTCTATAAGAGGTCGATATGAATTTTGAAGAGTTTGATTTGAAAAGATCCCTCCTGGTCGGTATGGCGGGACTTGCGGCCCTTGTGCTGGTGGTCCTGGTCCTGGGCCGGATGATCCGCAACAAGACGGCGGCCGCGAACCAAAATAATACAGTTACTATCTCTGAGACAGAAACCCCTCTGGCCGGGAGTGCGGGGGAGGATCTGCAGGACGGGACCGGGAATGAAAAAGCCGGCTCCCTTCCCTCTGGAAATCCGGCAGGCGCACAGGGAAATCTGACTGGAACCGGCTCCGGCAGCCGGTCCGGGGCAGCTGCGAACGGGACCGGTTCATCCGGCTCATCCGCAGTCAACCAGGCGGGCACACAGCAGAACCGGGCGGGCACTGCCTCCGGCGGCGCCCAGGCCGGGACGGGGAGCGGAAGCTCTGCTCCAGCCGGAACAGCATCCGGGACAAACGGCAGCGGGACAAATCCGGACGGAACCTCCGCGAACGGGACCGGTGCGAACGGAAATAATACAGACAGGACCGGGACTGGCGGCAGCCAGGGAACTTCTTCGGGAGACAATGCAGATCAGACAGATCTGACAGAAGAAAATGAAGGCGATTCCGATACAGACCAGTCATGGGAGGATTCGTCCGGCGAGGATGGATCCGGCATGGATTTCGGGGAGTCCGGGGACTCGTCGGAATCAGACGGCCAGTACAGCGGCACACCGGGGATCGAAAATCCCTCCGGGGATGATGACGAAGATGACGACCGCGGGGAGTCCGGCAACAGCGGTAACGGTGGTAATAGCGGACAGGATCGCTCCGGGACCGGCAACAGCGGGAATGGAGGAAATAACAGACAGGATCAATCCGGGACCGGCAACAGCGGGAACCGCGGAAACAGCGGGCAGAATCAGTCCGGAAACGGAAACGGTGACAATGGCCGGGAGGAAGATTCCGGCACAGGGAAAAGCGGCGATCAGACGGATCAATCCGGAAATGGAAACAGCAGCCAGCAGGAAAATTCCGGCAGCGGCGGCAGCAGGGACGATGACAGCCCGGAAAATTCCAGTACCGGCGGCAGCAGCTCCCAGGAGGGCGGAAGCAACAGCCCCCAGCAGGAACAGAAGACTCCTTCCTATTTTCAGAAGGACAACGATGACGGCTCCCGAAAGAGCATCGAGCTGCCTGTGATCCTGTTTGACTGACGCTGATCCCGCCTGACCGGAAAAAAGATCCGATCTATGAGAAGAGATCTATGAGAAGAAAAAGAATTCTGGTCATTCTGGCTGTGGTCACTGTCCTGCTGACGGCGATTCTGCTGCTGGAAAATATTCTGACGAGCCGGGAGAGGGAAAATGAGGCCCTCGCCTTCCGCAGAGACCATTCATTGTTTGAGACCCTTGTTTTTTCCGGCGGGGCCGGAAGCAGCGGCAAGATCCCGGGGAGCGCCGGGACCGGCGCGTCAGCCGCAAAAGAGGACGGAGAGCCGTCGCAGGGCACATCTGAGGCGGAGGCGGCCGGCGGGCAGCCGGATCAGAGCGCGTCTGCCGAAGACGCCGGCGGACAAAAGGAAATGGCCGCGCCTGCCGAAGACGCCGGCGGACAAGAGGATCAGGCCGCTTCTGCCGGAAAAGCTGCAGCCGCAGCGGGAACAGCCGGACAGCAGGCGGACCTGCCTCCGGTTTCAGAGGAGGTCCGCCTGATCCGCCGCAGGGAGACCAGGTGGGTCGCCTACCTGCCCGCGGACCTGTCCGACCGGGCCTATGTGTGCTTCAGCTATTTTGACCGCATGGACCTGGAAAGCCTGGACGAAGAGGAAAAGGCGGGAGCAGAGGGCCGGACCGGGGACGGAACTGCAGACGGGATCGCAGCGGATCCGGCCGGCGGGGATGACACCGGGAAAGATCCGGCAGAGTCTCCCGGCATCCTGTCCTTTCATAACGGAGACCTGTTTCGCGCGTCGGACCTGAAAAACGGATCCCTCTGGCGAGTCAGCCTCAGGGACCGGAAGGGAGAGATCCTGGAGGAGGCGGAGCTTCTGATCTACCGGGCGGAGCCCGGCTCCGTCCCCACCCTTTATCTGGATACGGCTTCCGGCAGCATGGACGCGGTCAATGCGGATAAGACTGTCCGGGAGGAGGGCCGCTATGTCTTTTACACCGAGGCCGGGATCAAAGACGCCTCCGGCAGGTGCCGGATCCACGGCAGGGGCAACAGCAGCTGGAAGGAGGACAAAAAGCAGTACAGCCTGAATCTGGCCAGCGCCCGCAATGTCCTGGGCATGGAGTCCTCGGAGAAATTTGCCCTGGTCGCCAACCACTCGGACGCCTCCAACCTGCGCAACAAGGCGGTCTATGACCTGGCCGGTATGGCGGGCATGCCCTCCTCGCCGGAATCGGTCTTTGTCAACGTCTATTTTAACGGGACCTATAACGGCCTCTACCTGCTGGCCCAGCGGCCCAACGCCAGGGGCGGCAGTGTCCACATCCATGATCTGGAGGCAAGGAACCGGGAGGCCCTGGCGGCAGCCAGTGAAAAACAGACCGGGTCTGCATCAGCCGGAGACGGAACCGGAAAAACCGGATCTGCCACGGATGCAGACGGAAACGAACAGTCCGGATCTGCCACGGTTGCAGGCGGAACCGAACCATCCGGATCTGCCACGAAAACCGACTCCGGCGCGTCCGGGGAGGCTGCAAGCGAGACCGTCGACCTGGTCGATGAGGACGGCCTGGAGATCCACGCATCCGCCCAGGAGCCTGTGCCCGACAATATCACGGGGGGCTACCTGCTGGAGATGGACGGCAGGTATGAGGACGAGACCTACTGGTTTTCCACCGACAGGCACCACTTTGTCGTCAAGTATCCTGAGGCCATCCCCCTGAAGGAGGAAAAATATATCGCCGCCTATGTGCGGGCGGCTGAGAGAGCCTTCTACAGTGAAGACGGCAGGGATCCGC
>DGUF01000223.1:0-14493 GCA_002394525.1 Lachnospiraceae bacterium UBA4317
TTGCCATTACATTGTCCTCCTGTAAATGTGAAGCGGTTACCGCATTGTGAATAAATGCAGCAAACACATGTTCCGGTGCTGGCACCACCGTGCAAACCACCAAAACATGGTTTGTCAGACGGATCCCCCTCAGATCCTGTGAAACAGGATGCCTGTTCCGCGAGTGGATCCAGCGTTTTAATGTTAACATTGGACTGTGCAAATTGCAATGTTGTTTTCCTGATTGTACACAAAAATATTCATTTAAAATGTATGAAAAAGGGCGTTAATGACAACTAACTTTTGGAAGATGTGAATAAAAGAAAGTGCCCGTCCCGGAAACGGACAGGAAAAAAAGGCGGATGCCGCCGGACGGGATCCGGTGGTATCCGCGGGGTTATTTCAGAGGACGCCGGGGCGGGTCATTTCTCCGAGAGCTCGGCGAGCTTTTGAAGGGCGTCCCGGTCGCAGATCACGACGCAGTGCTCGCGCAGGTGCTGCTCACGGGCGGGGGTGATATATTCGGCTGTCCCGAATTCGGACAGGGAGGACAGGACGCGCCGGTCATCCGCCGCGGGATCCCCGTCTCCGGGGGTGAGAAAGAGATAGTAGAGGCTGTCGGCCGGATCTTTGTAGAGAGAACTCTTCCCGCTGAAGCCGGACACGGCCCCGGCGGCGGAGGCAGCCTTGCCCAGCGTGGGAAAGGTGTAGAGCTGGGTGCCGGAGGGAAGGTTCCTGTCCTTTCCCGAGATCCGGGAACCGGGGCTGCCTGTCCCGGCCTGGCCCGCCTTTCCGGGCCCGTCCTTGCCATCCGCGCCGTCGATCTCCTGCCGGATCGCGTCCAGGAGCTGGCCCAGCGGCGAAGAGGCGGGCGCGGCGCCGGAGGACCCGCTCCTGACGGCCGGCGAAAAGCTGGAGAACCTCGTGTCCAGCTCCTCGGGGTTGTCGACTCTGGTCACGATCAGGACCAGGCTCTCGTCCTGCAGGGGGACCGCCTCGATCATGACCGGCGTGCTCTCCGCCTCGAAGCCGTAGCGCTTCCGGGCCTCCCGCATCAGCTCATGAAAGAGGGCCCGGGCCTTCTCCGTGCCATAGGCAAGCTCCTTGAGGTGGAGATTTCTGCTCTCCATCTCTTCCTTTGAAAGATAACAGCGAATCTGATTGTCACTGATCTTTTCCATTCTCATATGAATCATACCTCATCTGCGGGCGATGAAAAAACCCCGGTAAAAGCAGCTCTGTAAGTATTCTACAGGAAGGGGAGACCCCTCAGAGCTATCATACCATGCCGGCCCTGCCCGGTCAAAGAGGACCTGCCGGCTCCGTTTACTTAAATACTTAAACGTTTTGTACTAAATTCACTAGAATGGCCGTTTAAGTATTTAAGCCGCCCGAAACTATTGTGAGGCCGGGGGCGGCCGGATAAAATGGCGGTGTTCCCGTTCCGGACGTCTCGTATCAGAAAGGAGGGCAGCTGCGCGATCGGGGATTACTCCTGAAAAATGCCGGAAAGATAATACGAAAAAAAACTGAATAGATGCATATTTTTATTGCGCTACAATCAATAAGAATCAGTGAGTGATCACTGTCTTCAAAACAGTATTACTCCTTGAAAAGTTGCGTTTAAAGCCTCTGGCATACAGAAAAGAGCAGTCCCGTTCTGTTTTTATGACAATGATGTTTTTTTATTCGGAATCGTCTCGGATACGGTCCGCGGGAAGGAGGGAGTTTTTCGGGAATCGGTCCCACGGAAGTTACCTCTTTTTGGAAAAACTCCTGTACATACATGTCCCGGACCAGGCCCGGCCGCAGCCTGCATGAAGTCCTGCGGTCTCAGTGCCGGCATGATGCCTGCATTTGGGCGCGAATGCGCGCGGCCCTGATCGTCTCAAGCTTCTCGTTTATCAGATCTATATGTCCAGTCTTCGGGAGAGCCTGTGCTGCCGCTGAAGGATGCCGGTGTAATGTGTGCTTTGTCTGTGCGATAAGAACACCAGCCGGACGGCAGACAGGCTCCGTCTTTTATATGCCGGTCTCATGTGCTATAATAAAAATTACGGTATCTGCAGGATTGGTCCCACCGGCCATCAGTTTTACAGATCAGGAGAGGTTACACATGAAGAAAGCGATCCCTTATATTATCACTGTCGTTCTGATACTCGTCCTGGGGGGCACTTTCTGCAAGCTGTACTTCGACCACTACATGTATACAAGTGAGCGGGCGGACCTGAACGAATACTACGGGGTGCAGGATGAGAACGATTATCCGATCATCTATGAAAACCTGGTCTCCGAGATGCACGCCAGAAAGTTCGGGGAGTCCTGCTACCTGGACCTGGACACGGTCAGAAGCCTGCTCAATGACCGCTTCTACTACAGCGCCGCGGACCAGACCCTGATCTACTGCCTGCCCGAGGAAAAGATCATTGCCAGGGCCGGCGTGAACGGCTGGGAGAGCGATGTGAACGGGGTGACGGAGGAGGCCTGGGCCCCTCTGGTCCTGGACGGGGACACCGTCTATGTATCCCTGGATTATGTGAGGAAGTTTACGAACTTCTATTTCAGCGTGCACACATCCCCCAACCGCGTCGTCCTTCGCAACAAGTGGGGGACAGAAAAGATGGCGACCCTCAAGGGGGATACAAATATGCGGACCCTGGGGGGCGTCAAGGCCCCGATCATCGCGGCGGTGCAGGAGGGGACGGACGTGCTGGTCCTGGATCCCCTGGACGACTGGACGCGGATCGAGACGGCCGACGGCTATTACGGCTATGTGGAGAACAAGTACCTCTCGGAGACGAGGGACCAGGACCTGGAGCCCGTGACGGATGTGCCCGAGCGCGAGCCCCAGTTCCGCAGACTTGACGGCCGGGCCTGTGTCGCCTGGAACGTGACGGCCTTCAAGGAGAGCAATGAGAGCATCGAGGGCATGCTCAAGGGCACCAAGGGGATCAATGTGCTGGCGCCGACCTGGTTCACCATGGTCAGCGACGACGGGGAGATCAACTGCAAGGCCTCCGAAAAATATGTCTCCATGGCCCACAAGAGGGGCATGCAGGTATGGGGGGTCCTGGACAATTTCCAGAATGAGGAGGGCCTGGTCTGCACCGGCTTTCTGAATACGCTGGAGGGCAGGAGCCGGGTCATCAATGAGGTCGTGGCGCTCGCCGGACAGTACGGGCTGGACGGGATCAATGTGGATATCGAGGGCCTGGGAGAGGCCGACGGACCAAATTTCGTGGAGTTTGTCCGCGAGATCTGCATCGCCTGCCGCCGGGCGGGGCTGATCTCCTCTGTCAATAACTATGTCCCCTACAATTTCAATGACTACTATGACCTGGAGGAGCAGGCCGCCTTTGCGGACTATGTCGTCATCATGGGCTATGATGAGCACTTCGCCGGCAGCGAGGAGGCGGGGAGCGTGGCCTCGATCGGCTACGTGGAATACGGAATCCAGGAGGCCCTCAAGGAGGTGCCCGCCGAGCGGCTGATCAACGGCATCCCCTTCTATACCAGGGGGTGGACGACCAAAGACGGCCAGGTCAGCTCTGTGGTCCTGGACATGGTCGAAGCCCGGGAGTTCGTCAAGAAACACAAGATGAAAGAAGAGTGGAACAACACGGCGGGGCAGAACTATGCTGAAAAGCAGTCGGGCTCAAAGCTCTACCAGATCTGGCTGGAGGACAAAAAGTCCGTCGGCCGCAAGCTGGACGTGATGGAGGACCACGGGCTGGCCGGCCTGGCTGTATGGGTCCTGGGCCTGGAGACCAACGATGTCTGGGATGTGGTCGAGGACTATGTAAAAGGAAAATAAACGGACATTTCAATATGGAGACAATATATATAAAAATGACAGAGGACCGGATCGACACGGACCAGATCCGGGCGGCCGGGCGGATCCTGCGGGAGGGCGGCCTGGTCGCTTTTCCCACCGAAACGGTATACGGGCTGGGCGGGGATGCCTTTAATCCCGCTTCTTCCAGAAAGATCTACGCGGCCAAGGGAAGGCCCTCCGACAATCCCCTGATCGTCCACATCTGCAGGCTGGAGGATCTGGAGAAGGTCGCCGCCGGGGTGCCTCGGCAGGCCCTGCTCCTGGCGGAGGCCTTCTGGCCCGGGCCCCTGACCATGATCCTGCCCAAGCGGCCTGAGCTTCCCCTGGAGACGACGGGCGGGCTGGACACGGTCGCCATCCGCTTCCCCTCCCATAAGATCGCGCAGGCCCTGATCGAGGCCGGAGGCGGCTTTATCGCCGCTCCCAGCGCCAACCGGTCGGGACGTCCCAGCCCGACCCTGGCCCGCTACTGCAGGGAGGACCTGGACGGACGGGTGGATATGATCATCGATGGCGGACAGGTGGGCCTGGGACTGGAATCGACCATTGTGGACCTGACCGGGGACCGCCCGGTCATCCTGCGGCCCGGCTTTGTGACCTGGGAAAAGCTGGAGGAGGTCCTGGGAGATGTCGACGCGGGGAGCCTCCTGCCCGGTCCGGAACCGGACGGGGCGCCCAAGGCGCCCGGCATGAAATACCGGCATTACGCGCCGCAGGGGAACCTGACGGTCGTGGAGGGAGCCCCGGACAGGGTGGCTGCCTATATCAATGAACGGATACACGCGCACAGACAGGCGGGGATCCGGACGGGCGTCATCTGCACGGACGAGACCTGCGCCTCCTACGAGGCGGACCTGATCAAGAGCACGGGGGCCCGCGGGGATGAGGAGGGCGCCGCCCGGGAACTCTTCCGGATCCTGCGGGAATTTGACGACGAGGAGGCCCGGGAGATCTACGCGGAGTCCTTTGACAGGAGCGGTGTCGGCCGGGCGCTGATGAACCGCCTGCTCAAGGCCGCCGGCGGCCGGGTCGTCCGGGTATGACGGCTCACCGATAAAAAACCAATCATTAACCACACAGGAGGAAAAAATGGCAAAAGTAGTCGTAATGGATCATCCTTTAATCGCGCACAAGATCGGCATCATCAGAAAGAAAGAGACAGGGACGAAAGAATTCCGTGAAAATATTTCCGAAATAGCCATGCTTCTGTGCTATGAGGCGACCAGGGACCTGGAGCTGGAGGATGTCGAGATCGAGACGCCGATCTGCAGGACGACCACCAAGGAACTGAAGGGAAAGAAGCTCGCTGTCGTTCCCATCCTGCGTGCCGGACTCGGCATGGTGGAAGGAATGCTGGCCATGATCCCCGCCGCCAAGGTAGGCCACATCGGCCTCTACAGGGATCCCGAGACCTTACAGCCGGTCGAGTATTACTGCAAGCTCCCGGCCGACTGCGAGGAGAGGCAGATCTTCGTCGTGGATCCCATGTTCGCGACAGGCGGCTCAGCCGTCGCGGCTGTCCAGATGCTCAAGGAGCACGGCTGCAAGAAGCTCTGCGTCCTGTGCATCATCGCGGCTCCCGAGGGCGTGAAGGCATTCACGGAGGCACATCCGGATGTCGATCTCTACATCGGAGCCCTGGACTCCCACCTCAATGAACACGGCTATATCGTCCCCGGTCTGGGGGACGCGGGCGACAGGATCTTCGGCACAAAGTGATTTTTTGTGATCCGGGATACAAGCGCGGGGTGCTGCCGGCAAAGAGGATCCGCCGGACCATGAACGCAGTAAGACCTGAAAAGGCGGAAAGGGGGGAATGATGGCAGGCAAACGGACGGGATATATTTCCTGGGATGAGTATTTTATGGCAGTTGCGCAGCTGGCCGGGATGCGGTCCAAGGATCCCAGCACACAGGTCGGGTCCTGTATCGTCAGCGACGAGCACAAGATCCTTTCCATGGGATATAACGGTCTGCCGATCGGCTGCTCGGACGACGATTTTCCGTGGGAGCGCGAGGGACGTCCGCTCATGACCAAGTACCCTTATGTGACCCACAGTGAGCTCAACGCGATCCTCAACTACCGGGGAGGGAGCCTGGAGGGGGCGACCATCTATGTGACCCTCTTTCCCTGCAACGAATGCGCCAAGGCCATCATCCAGTCTGGGATCCGCAACGTCGTCTATGACTCCGATAAATACGCGGAGGCGGACAGCACGATCGCCAGCAAGCGCATGTTTGACGCGGCGGGGGTCACCTACCGCCAGTATGAGCGGACGGGCAGAAAGATCGAGATCACATTGTGATCATTGCGCGCGAAGTGTCTCCGTCAAAGTGTTTTGAAAAAAGATTTATTTGAAAAAGTATTTTTGAAAATAAGTGTTTTTTGCCGGAAAAAAGGGCGGCACATCCGATGTCGGATGTGCCGCCCTTATTCCGTATGCTGACCGATAAAAATCAGTTGTTATGCTTTTCCTTGTACTCGGCCACGATCTTCCAGATGCGCTCGGCAGGGTCGAGCAGGTCGCTGAGGGAGCTGTCGTGGTTGAGTGTATCGATGATGTAGGCGATGAACTTGCTCAGGTCGCAGCTGTAGTGCCAGGGGCGCTCCAGGAGCTCGGGGGACTGGTAGATCAGGTTGGTCGTATAGATCCGGTCGATGATCCCGTTCTCGTAGGCCTTGTCGAACTTCTCCAGGCCGCTGGTAAAGAGGCCGAAGGTCGCGAAGATAAAGACGCGCCTGGCGCCGCGCTTTTTGAGGGCGGCCGCCACCTCGAGGGCACTGTCGCCGGAGGAGACCATGTCGTCGATCACGACCATGTCCTTGTCCTTGACGCTGGAGCCCAGGAACTCGAAGGCGACGATCGGATAGTTTCCGTCCACAAGCCTTGTGTAGTCGCGGCGCTTGTAGAACATACCCATATCCAGGCCCAGGACGTTGGCAAAGTAGACGGCCCGCTTCATGCCGCCCTCATCGGGGCTGATGATCAGCATGTGGTCGCTGTCGATCTTGAGATCGTCGACACTGCGGAGAAGTCCCTTGATAAACTGGTAGGCCGGCTGAACGGTGTCAAAGCCGTTGAGGGGAATGGCATTCTGTACGCGGGGGTCGTGCGCATCGAAGGTGATGATGTTGTCGACACCCATGCTGACGAGCTCCTGGAGGGCGATCGCGCAGTCCAGGGATTCTCTGGAGGTGCGCTTGGACTGCAGGCTCTCATAGAGATAGGGCATGATGACGGTGATCCTGCGGGCCTTGCCGGCGACGGCGGCGATCACGCGCTTGAGGTTCTGGAAGTGGTCATCGGGAGACATGTGGTTGTCGAAGCTGAACATGCGGTATGTCTCACTGTAGTTGACGACATCCACGAGCAGATAGAGGTCCATTCCTCTGACGGACTGGTCGATGACGCCCTTTGCCTCGCCGGTGCCGAAACGCGGGACTTTGGAATTGATGATATAGCTGGGACGCTGATATCCCGCGAAGGCAGGACTGTCAGCGTGCTCGTGCTGGCGCTCGGCACGCCACTGGATCAGGTACTGATCGATCTCTGTTCCCATCTGACTGCATCCGGAGGCAGTGATGAGGCCGAGCTGGCCGAAAGGTGCATTATCCAGTATTCGTTTGTCATGTTTTTTGATGGGTTCCATCAGATCGTATGTCCTTTCTTTTAAAAGCCCGTGACAGATCCTTAACCGTGTCCGGGGGCAGTCGATCCCCTTACAGCCGCGACGCCCGCTGCGGGAATGTTACCTTTATTAATAAAATGAATAATAATCAATGGATACGCCTACTCTATCAGAATCATTTCTTGAATACAAGCACTAAATAACGGACAGGCCCCGGTCCGCCCCCCTGTTTACCTGCCGGCCCGGCGCTTCTGCAGGCGGATGTCCCTGCCGGTCAGCTTGCAGATGTCGCAGGAACTGGTGATGCGGGAGAAGACCCGGTCGGAATAGCGGGCCTGAAGCTCCTTCAGAGAGAGGTTGGTCGAGATGATCGTCGGCTTCCGGTTCAGCTCCCGCTCGCTGATGCAGGTGAAGAGCTGGGAGGCGACGAAGGCGTTGGTGTACTCCGTGCCCAGGTCATCGATGATCAGCAGGTCGCAGCTGTAGAGGTCAGAGGTGAATTCCCTCAGATCGCTCCGGGATCCGCTGCCGAAGGTGCAGTCGGCGAGGCGGTCAAACAGGGAGGAGGCGCTGAAGTAGAGGACGGACTTCCCGAGCTCGAGAAGGGCCTTGGCGACGCAGACCGACAGCATGGTCTTTCCGGTTCCGACGGTCCCGTAGAGATAGATGTTGCGGGGACCCTTGTCGAAATTTTTTACAAAGAGCCCGCAGGTCCGCCGGGCGTGCCGGAACAGCCTGAGCTCCTCGCCCGTGTAGTAGGATTCGGACAGAAGAGAAAAGCCGGCGTTTTCGGTCAGGGCCTGGAGGTTGGACTGGTCGTAGAGGATCGCTGTCTCCCGCTTGCGGAAGCAGTGGCATTTTCCCTCAGCGGTATAACCGGTGTCCCTGCAGTCGGGGCAGTCCCAGGTCATCTCCAGATAGTCAGGCGGAAAGCCCCTGTCCGTCAGGAGCTGAGCGCGCTTTCGGGCGATCCTGGCGGCTGTCTCCCGGAAGGAGGCCGTGTCCGCGTCTCCCTCCTGCCGCAGCCTCTTTCTCAGGAGGCCGACTGCCAGGGAAGGTGTGCGCTCTTCCAGCTCCTGCAGCTCGGGAATCCGGGCATAGGCCTGCATGCGCCGCTTTTCGAG
Organism: Lachnospiraceae bacterium UBA4317; assembly: GCA_002394525.1. Next base: position 8,568 of record DGUF01000223.1, read on the forward strand.
CTCGCTCCGGTGTCTGTCCCGGATGGCGGCATATTCATTCATGATGCTGTCATACTGTTCTTTTTTCAGAGACACGTCCGATCCTTTCAGTAATCCTTTCAGCGATCCTTTCAGTCCCGGCCCGCCGGGCCTCCTCACTCGGAGGCGCGCAGAAGCTCCTCTTCGAGTGCGTCAAAGTCGTATCTGTTCTGCTCAAACTGGTTAAAGCTGTTGGAGCTGCGGCCCCCGGCCGGGGTCCTGCCGGATTTCCGGGAGGCGGGCTCCTCTTTTTTCCGGCTGTTTCCGGACAGCTGCCTGCCAGATGCCTTTTCCGCCGCTGTCCTGACGGGGGCAGGGGAGGACTCCGCCTGGGCGGGGGTCATGATGCCCTCCCTGGCCCAGTTTTCCGCGACCCTGCCGATATAATGGAAATCCCTGTTTCCCCTGTCGATGCAGTACTGGAGCAGGTAGTCGATCATGTCATCGGAAAAATGAAGGTTTTCCGAGATGTTGTAAATAATGCGGATCTCCTCGAGCGAGAGCGGCTTGCCGACATACTGCTCGATCACAAAGAGGAGCTGGGCCCTGTCCGCGTTGCTGCGGAAGCTCTCCAGGGCCTCGGCTTCATCGGCCATGGAGGAGCGGGAGATTGCGGCGGTCTCCCGGCCCGGGGTCCTGTCCGGAACAGAGACGGCCGCGGGAGCCGCGGGGGTGTCCGGCAGGGTACGGGACAGGGATTCCTCGCCCGACGCCTTCAGGAGGGGGGCCTGCCTGCGGCCGCCTCCGGCGGAAGCGAAGGAGAGCACCCGGCTTTCGGCATCGCTGTCAGGAGATGCGGCGGCGGCCCCGGCCCGGGAGGCGGGACTGCAGAGGCCGACGGACAAAAGATCGGCGTCAGCTCCGAAGCGCAGGTTCAGCAGTCCCTGGCGCTCCCAGTAGCGCAGAGACCGGACAACATCCTTTTCCGTGTGATTGAAGCGGTCCGCAAGATCTGAAATGCTGGTGGTCCTGCCGGAACCTTTCATCCTCAACAGGTACAGATAGATCTTGATCTGGGCGTCATTTGCTCTCTCCATGTATTCATCGATAAACAGATTGGAAACAAGGGTCGAATCAGACCCGTTGTCACTGTAGACTGTGAACACGCTTCCTCACCTCCATTCAGTTGTGCAATATCCGGGGTTCTTACTATAACACAAAGGGGAGGGAGGATAAAATGGACAATCTGACGAACTGTCCGGCCGTAAAAAGGGCGTCCGCCGTGGCGGGAAAAATGTGGATAAGGATGAAAATGTGGAAAAGTCGGGAAAAAGCGGCATTTACAAGGCGGGTTTTCCACATGGGAAAACCCGCCTGCAGCAAGTGGATGATGTGGATGATGTTGATAAGTCGGTCAGGAGAGCAGATTTGTCCCGACCTGATCGATATTTCCGGCGCCTATAGTTATCACCAGATCATTCTTTCGGCAATTTGCCAGAAGGTATTTTTCGATCTCCTCAAATGTCGGCAGGAAGACACAGTTCCCGCCCAGGCGGAGGATCTCCTCCCGGAGGTCCTCTGAGCTCACGCCGAGCGTATCGGTCTCCCGGGCGGGATAGATGTCCGCCAGAATGACGAGGTCGGCCTTGGAGAGGGCGCGGGCAAAGCCCTTCAGAAGGGCCTTGGTCCTCGAGTAGGTGTGGGGCTGGAAGACTGCGATGATCCTGTCGTGAGGACAGAAACGCGCAGCACTCAGAGTGGTCTCGATCTCTGTGGGATGGTGGGCGTAATCATCCATGATGGTAAAGCCGTTGCGCTCGCCCCTGTACTGGAAGCGTCGGTCGGCTCCCGTAAAGGCCGCGAGTCCCTTTACTGAGGCCTCCCGGGAAATACCCAGTCTGTCCGCCGCGGCGACGGCCGCGATGGCGTTGCCGATATTATGGACTCCGTGGACGTGCAGAGAGATCCGGGTGCCGGAGCCGTATTCGGCGGGGCCGTGCAGGGTGAAGGAGGGATAACCGGAATCGTCGAAGCTGACATCCGAGGCATAGTAGAGGCCGGGATCAGCGGGCGCCTCCTCAGGGCCGGGAATGCCGGCGCGGAAGGGGATGACGGCGCAGGGGAGCCCCTCGGCGATCTCCTGCCAGTTTTCGATGTCCGCGTTGATGATCAGGGCGCCGTTTTCGGGCAGAAGGGCCGCGAAGCGCCTGAAGGAGCTGCGGATTTCCGCAAGGTCCTTAAAGAAATCCAGATGGTCCTCTTCTATATTTAATATGATGGCGATCTGCGGAAACATGTGAAGGAAGCTGTTGGTGTATTCGCAGGCCTCCGCGACGAAATATCTGTTTCCGCCGACACGGATGTTGCCGCCGATGCTGGGCAGGATCCCTCCGATCGAGAGGGTGGGATCGACGTCCGCTGCCATGAGGATCTCGGAAAGCATGGAGGTGGTCGTCGTCTTGCCGTGTGTACCGCTGACAGCCACGGGAAGCTGGTAGGTTTTCATGAGCTGCCCCAGGAGCTCGGCCCTTGTCATGGAGGGGATGCCCTTTTCCATGACAGCCATATACTCGGGGTTGTCAGGGTGGATGGCGGCGGTAAAGACGACCAGATCGATATCATCCGTGATATTTTCCCTGCGCTGTCCGATCAGGACCCGGATGCCGGATATTTCCAGCTCCCGCGTGATCTCGGAGGCCTGACGGTCGGATCCGGATACGGTGAAGCCCTTGTCGGCCAGGATGCTGGCGAGTCCGCTCATGGAGATGCCACCGATCCCGACGAAAAAAACGTGTAGGGGTTGACGAAAATCAATTTGATACATTTGCTGGTCTCCTGAAAAAAATAATGGGATATGTAAAATCTTTTGTTGCGGCTTTGCTCTTATTCAAGTATCATGTACATCGTTACGGAAATTCGACATGCCGGACTGAATCGGGCAATCACCACAAATGTACACCACCGGCCGGTATTGCGCAAGCCGGAAGCTGGAAATGGTTACAGTTCACGCCCCCTCGAAGGGCGTGAACTTGTAACGCAGCGTTCACCGATAACAAAGCTTCGCATTGTCAATGCGCTGCGACAATGCGAAGCATTGTTGACGCTTGAACGCCGTTCAACTCGGGTTTTTGCGTTGAAATTCACGCAAAAACACCTCGCGTTCGTGGCGGTCTGGACAATGACTGGAAATGCAGTTTGTTAAATTTGTGTCGGCAGTTTCATTTCCTCTCACACTGTGTTATAATTTTATTGCGAAAATATTTACGTTATTTTGTGAATATGTTGGCATCCTGACACACTTACTTAAAAAGTTCCGGACTGTGGACGGAATACACGGAAGGAAGGCTTAAGATGATTGTAAAAAAGGAAATGATCGCCATGCTTCTGGCAGGAGGACAGGGCAGCCGGCTCGGCATCCTGACATCCGACGTGGCAAAGCCCGCTGTTTCCTTTGGCGGCAAGTACAGAATTATTGATTTTCCCCTCAGTAACTGCATCAATTCTGGAATCGATACGGTAGGAGTCCTTACTCAATACATGCCGCTCCGTCTTAATGCACATGTGGGAATTGGTATTCCGTGGGACCTGGACAAAAATGTGGGAGGCGTCTCCGTGCTGTCCCCCTACGAAAAGATCCAGAACACAGAATGGTATACAGGAACTGCAAACGCCATATACCAGAACCTGGCCTATATGGAGAGCTATCATCCCGACTACGTCCTGATCCTGTCCGGGGATCACATCTACAAGATGGACTATGAGGCCATGCTCGAGTCCCACAAGGAGAACGGGGCCGAGGTGACGATCGCCGTCATGCCGGTCTCCATGGAGGAGGCCAGCCGCTTCGGCATCATGATCACCGATGAAGACGGACGGATCACGGATTTCGAGGAGAAGCCGGCCCATCCCCGCAGCAATCTCGCCTCCATGGGAATCTACATCTTTAACTGGAAGACCCTCAAAGCGGCCCTGCTGGCCAATAAGGACGAAGAGGGCCTGGATTTCGGCAAACACATCATCCCTTACTGCAGGGAAAAGGGATCACCCCTGTATGCATATGAGTTTAACGGTTACTGGAAAGACGTCGGCACGCTCACATCCTACTGGGAAGCAAATATGGAGCTGATCGACATTGTTCCTGAGTTCAACCTGTACGAAGAGTACTGGAAGATCTATACAAAAAGCACTTCTATCACGCCGCAGTTCTTTGGACCGGACAGCGCGATCGAGCGCACGATCGCCGGCGAAGGGACGGAGATCTACGGAAAGGTTTACAACTCCGTGATCGGGTGCGACGTAACAATCGGAGCAGGAAGCGTTGTCCGTAATTCCATCATTATGAATGGAACGGTCATCGGTGCCGGATGTACCCTCGACAAGGTCATCTGCGCGGAGAATTCGGTCATAGGGGACGGAGCTGTCCTCGGCGAAGGGGAGGAGGTCCCCAACGACACCAGGCCGGATATCTACTGCGCGGGACTGGTCACGATCGGGGAGAATTCCGTCATTCCTGCAGGTGTCCGGATCGGCAAAAATGTCATGATCTCCGGGCACACGACAAAGGGGGACTATCCTGACGGAAGACTTGCCAGTGGACGGACGCTCCAGACTGCGGTCTCTGAGTCGTAGATCGGCCTTTCATTTTGACACACATGATCTGCGGCATATCGATCGCAAACAGGATGCAGCGGGCGGCGGATCCCTGTCTGACAGAGGCGGACGGGGGCAGCGGCTGCCGGAAAGAGCGCATTCTGGCTCAGCAACTTGTGAACAGGACTGTTGCCTGACGGCTTCCTGGGAAAGGCCGTGCGGGGGACAGCGACAACAGTGTAGATTACAGAACTCTCTGAAAGGAGGGAGTTGCGTAAATGAGAGCAATAGGGATTATACTGGCAGGCGGTAACAGCAAACGGTTAAAGGAGTTGTCGACGCAAAGGGCAGTCTGCGCAATGCCTGTGGCAGGAAGCTACAGAAGTATTGACTTCGCGCTCAGCAACATGGAACATTCCCGCATCCAGAAGGTTGCGGTTCTGGCACAGTACAACTCACGAAGCCTGAACGAACATCTTGCATCGTCAAAGTGGTGGAATTTCGGAAGAAAACAGGGAGGGATGTTTCTGTTTACTCCATCCTTTGCGGATGCGGACAGCAACTGGTACAGAGGAACGGCAGACGCAATTGCACAGAATATCAGTTTCCTGAAGACATCACATGAGCCCTACGTGGTCATCGCGTCGGGTGACTGTGTCTACAAGATGGATTACAACAAGGTCCTTTCTTACCATGTAGACAAGAGAGCTGACATCACGGTCGTAGTCAGGGAAATGCCTGAGGACTTCAATGTAGAACGGTACGGTATAGTTCGCATGGATGAAGATGACCGTATTCAGGATTTTATAGAGAAGCCTGTAATTGCGCAGTACCGTACGATCTCATGCGGGATTTATGTGATCCGGAGAAGACTCCTGATCGAGCTGCTCGAAAAGAGCATGGAAGAGAACCGCTATGACTTCGTACAGGACATTCTGATCCGTTACAGGGGGCTGAAGCGGATCTATGGCTACCGGATGGAAGACTACTGGAGCAACATTGCATCTGTTGAGGATTATTACCGGACGAATATGGATTTCCTGAAACCGGAGATCCGCGACTACTTTTTCAGACAGTATCCGGAAGTGCACTCCCGCGCAGCCGATCTTCCGCCGGCAAAGTACAATGTAGGCGTAAAAATACGAAACAGTCTGCTGTCAAGCGGCTGTATCGTCAATGGCACGGTAGAGAATTCTGTACTGTTCCAGCAGGTATATGTTGGTAATAATTGTGTAATTAGGAATTCTTTAATTTTGAATGATGTGTACATCGGAGACAACACTATAATTGAAAACTGCATCGTGGAAAGCGGCGACACCATTCAGGCTAATTCCTGTTACAGAGGTGAAAATGGTATAAAAATCGTGATCGAGAAAGG
>DGUF01000223.1:14582-18018 GCA_002394525.1 Lachnospiraceae bacterium UBA4317
TGGAGAACGCTATGCATGTTACAGACGTAAGAGTGAGAAGGATTGCCAGAGAAGGCAAGATGAGAGCAGTCGTTTCTATCACGATCGATAATGTATTCGTCGTCCACGACATAAAGGTTATTGAAGGTGAAAAGGGCTTGTTCATCGCAATGCCCAGCAAGAAGTCTGCGGACGGAGAGTACAGAGATATCGCGCATCCGATCAATTCCGAGACAAGAAGCATGCTGGAAGAGATCATTTTAAAGAGTTATGAAGAGAGTGCGCTGCAGGACGAGAGCGCAATGCACGAAGAGGATGGGGCTGCAGGACCGACAGCATAGCATTTACAACAGGCACCACTGATTAAACAGATAATCGTATTTCGGGAGGGGGCGTTATGAGCGCCCTCTTCTTTTGGCTGGTAAATAACAGCTTCCAACACAGAAAGGACCACGCCAATGGACAGTTTTTTTATCATCGTCGGGCTGGGCAACCCGGGCCGCAAGTACGACGGATCCCGGCACAATGTCGGCTTCGATGTCATCGATGAGCTGGTGGACCGGTTCAGGATCGGAGGACCGGAGAGGTTCGGCAAATCCATGATCGGAAAGGGCCGGATCGGCAGCAGGAAGGTCATCCTGGTCAAGCCTCTCACCTATATGAACCTGAGCGGAGAAGCTGTGCAGGAAATCGTCCACTACTACAAGGCGGACCCCTCAGCGGACCTGGTGGTCATTTCCGACGATATCGACCTGGAGGCCGGGACCATCCGCATCCGCAAAAAGGGGAGCGCGGGCGGCCACAACGGGCTGAAAAACATCGTTCAGTACCTGGGCACGCAGGATTTTGCCCGGATCCGGATCGGAGTGGGAGCCAAGCTCAACCCTGATTTTGACCTTGCGGATTATGTCCTGGGACATTTTTCGGGGGAGGAAAAAAAGGTGATGGAGGAGGCTGTCTCCAGGGCGGCGGAGGCCGTCGCCTGCATGGCGGAAGAGGGCATGGACCTGGCCATGAACCGCTACAATACGCCCAGAAAGAAAAAGGAAAAGAAAAAGCCTGTGAAAGAGGAGGCCGTCCAGAAGGAAGAGACGGTCGGGCAGAGCGCTGCGACATGAGAGGTCAGCATGAATAAAACGCTCGATAGCGTTTTATTCATGCTCGAAGTTTGCGTAGAGGCGCCGCAAACTTCGATGATCCTTCAGAGAAATCGCCTCCGCGATTTCTCTGAAGGGAGTCTTCGCGCAAGGCGCTTCGACATAAGAGGTAAGGATGAACGTTTTTACAGACCCGCTCCGGGAGCTGGAGGCATATAAATACATAAAAGAGAAGCTGGAGCCGGCGGAGGGATCCGTTCCCGGGGGCCGGGAGAGGGGCCGCGGAATCTTCGCGGATTCCTGCTCGGACCCGCAGAAGGCCCACCTCCTCTATACTCTTTGCAGGGAGGAGGACCTCTCTCCCGGTGCCAGGCTCCGCCTGGTGCTGACCTACAGCGACCTGCGGGCCAGGGAACTGGCCCAGGACTGCTCCTTCTACGACAGGAACGTCGCGGTCTTCCCCACCAGAGACCTGATCTTTTATCAGGCGGACCTGCGCGGAAACGAGATCGACAAGGAGAGGCTGCGGTGCCTTCGGCGGATCCTGGAGGGCAAGCCGGTGACAGTGGTCACGACCTTCTCCGCCCTGCTCACGCCCCAGATCCCCCTCAGGGTCCTCAGGGACAATGTGCTCGGGATCGGCAAGAGGGACATTGTCGATCCGGCCGTGATCGCTGACCGCCTGACCGGGATGGGCTATGAAAAGAATTACCAGACCGAGAGGCCGGGCCAGTTCGCGGTCAGGGGCGATATCATCGATATCTTTGATCTGACCCAGGAAAATCCTGTCCGCATCGAGCTCTGGGGAGACGAGGTCGAGACCATCCGCAGCTTTGATGTCCTGAGCCAGCGCTCTGTGGAGCAGCTGGAGTACATCCGCATCTTTCCCGCGTCCGAGATGATCCTGGAGGGTCCGCGTCTGTACGACGGCCTGGGCCGGATGAAAAAGGAGATGGACACGGCCGTGAAGAGGTTCAGGGACCAGGGGGACCCCGAGGCTGCCCACCGGCTGGAGTCGGAGATCTCCAGGATCCGGGAGGAGGCCGAGGAGCTCCATGTTTTTACGGGCCTGGAGAGCTTTATCCACTACTTCTATCCCATGACGGAGAGCCTGCTGGACCTCTTCCCCCGGGACCAGACCCTGGTCTTTCTGGATGAACCTCTGAGGATCCTCCAGCACGCCCGCGCCGTGGAGACAGAATTCAGGGAGAGCATGGTCAACAGGGTGCAGAAGGGCTATGTCCTTCCCGGCCAGATGGACCTGATCCGGCCGGCGGCTGAGGTCACGGCGGACCTGGAGACCTACCGTCGCGTCGGAGCAGCTGTGCTGGGCGGGGCCCCGAAAGACCGGGATTTCCGGGTGGAACTGCCGGAGGAGGGGGAAGCGGCCGCCCCTCTGTCCCTGTTTTTCGACGGGACGGCCCAGATGCACGCCAGGGAGGCGTCCCTGTCCGGCCTCAATTATTCCGGCCTGCAGGAGGAGCTGGCCCGCCTGCGCGGAAAAAAGGAGAGGGTGATCATCGTCTCGCCCTCCCGCACCAGGGCAAAGAGACTGGCTGAGGACCTGACGGCGGACGGCGTCACGGTCTTTTTCCGCGAGAATACCATGAGGACCCTCAAGCCCGGCGAGATCATGACCTTCGCCGGCAGGATGAGGAAGGGCTTTGCCTATCCGGAGATCGGGTTTACGGTCTTTACGGAATCAGATATTTTCGGAGAGGAAAAAAAGAAGAAAAAGAGGAGCCGCCGCTACGACGGGGGCGAGAGGATCCGGGACTTTTCCGAGCTCAAGGTGGGGGACTACGTGGTCCACGAGCACTACGGGATCGGCATTTACCGGGGAGTGGAAAAGATCGTAGTCGACCATATTGCCAGAGACTACCTCAAGATCGAATACGGCGCCGGCGGCGTCCTCTTCGTCATGCCCACAGACCTCTCGGTCCTGCAGAAGTACGCTGCGGCAGAGGGGGCCAGAAAGCCCAGGCTCAACAAGCTGGGGACCCAGGAGTGGACCCATACCCGCAGCAAAGTCCAGAAGGCAGTGGAGGAGGTGGCCGACGACCTGGTCCAGCTCTACGCCAGGCGCCAGGCCAGGAAGGGCCATGTCTACGGAAAGGACACGGTCTGGCAGAGAGAACTGGAGGAGATGTTCCCCTTTCAGGAGACGGAGGACCAGCTGGCCGCCATCGAGGACACCAAGCGGGACATGGAGAGCGAGAAGATCATGGACCGCCTGATCTGCGGAGACGTGGGATTCGGCAAGACCGAGATCGCGGTCAGGGCCGCCTTCAAGGCGGTCCAGGAGGGGATGCAGGTGGCTGTCCTGGTCCCGACCACGATCCTGGCCCAGCAGCATTACA
>DGUF01000223.1:18071-30946 GCA_002394525.1 Lachnospiraceae bacterium UBA4317
ATCCTGGCCCAGCAGCATTACAACACGTTTTCGGAGCGCATGCACAGCTTTCCGGTCATGATCGAGTCCCTGTCCCGCTTCAGGACCTCCAAAGAGCAGAAAAAGGTCGTCGCCGACCTGGAAAAGGGCATGGTGGATATCGTCATCGGCACCCACCGGCTCCTCTCCAAGGATGTGAAGTTCAAAAACCTGGGCCTGCTGATCGTGGACGAGGAGCAGCGCTTCGGAGTCACCCACAAGGAAAAGATCAAACAGATGAAGGAGAACGTGGATGTCCTGACCCTGTCCGCGACTCCCATCCCCCGGACCCTCCACATGAGCATGGTGGGGATCCGCGATATGAGCCTTCTGGAAAAGGCGCCCGGCGACCGCGTCCCCATCCAGACCTATGTCATGGAATACAATGAGGAGATGGTCAGGGAGGCCATCATGCGCGAGCTCTCCAGAAAGGGCCAGGTCTATTACGTCCACAACCGGGTCAACGATATCGCCTCGGCGGCGGCCCAGGTCCATGCCCTGGTCCCGGAGGCCCGCATCGCCTATGCCCACGGCCAGATGAAGGAGTCCGAGCTGGAGAAGATCATGTATGACTTCGTCAGCGGAGGGATCGACATCCTGGTCTCGACGACCATCATCGAGACCGGCCTGGACATTTCCAACGTCAACACCATCATCATCAGCGACGCCGACAAGATGGGCCTGTCCCAGCTCTACCAGCTCAGGGGCCGGGTCGGCCGGACCGGCCGGACCGCCTTTGCCTTCCTCATGTACCGGCGGGGCCAGATCCTGCGCGAGATCGCCGAAAAACGTCTGGCGGCCATCCGCGAATTCACCGACCTGGGCAGCGGCTACAGGATCGCCATGCGGGACCTGGAGATCCGCGGAGCCGGCAGCATCCTGGGCCGGACCCAGCATGGACACATGCAGGCGGTCGGATACGACCTCTACTGCAAGCTCCTGGAGGGCGCGGTCCGCAAGGCCAGGGGCGAAGAGCCGAAAAAAGAGAAAAACGTCACGGTCAACCTGCTCGCGGACGCTTTTCTCCCGGAAAACTATATCATCAATGAAGAACAGAAGCTGGAGATCTACAAAAAGATCGCCGCGATCGACAGCGCCGCGGACGTCGAGGACGTCCGGGAGGAGCTCATGGACCGCTTCGGGGAGATCCCCCTCCCGGCCCAGAACCTGCTCCGCATCGCCCTGATCCGGTCGGTCGCCTCCCGTCTGGATATCGTCGAGATCACCGGCAGCGGGGGCACCCTGCGCATGATCCCCGACGCCGAGGCTCCCGGGATGAAGATCGAGAATATCCCCCTTCTGGTCAGGCTCTACCGCGGCCGCCTCTCCTTTACGGTCAAGGGCACTCCCCGCTTCCAGCTGACCTACCCCCTGTCGGGCAGCACCATCAAGGACGAGGAGACCCTGCTGCAGGCCGCAGAGGACCTGCTGGTGCATATAGCGAAGATGCTGCGGCAATGAGGGGGTGTGGAGGAGGGACGAGCCGGGCCTGTGCACATCCTTTGGCCATTGCTCCTCTTCGCACAGATGCACTAGGATGTGAATCACTCGCCGGGAGGGCAATGTCCGAACTCGCATTTCGTTTTGAAGGACACGAAATGCTCAAACAGACGTACAATAAATGCCCGGCTGTGAGAGCCGGGCATTTAACCCTCCCGGCTTCGCGATGTCCCATCAAGTGCATCTAAGTGCTCATCGCAAGCATGGCCGCCAGGATGTGCACATGGCCCGGCTCTGATTGCGCCTCCCCCGGCAAGGGGGAAGGTTAGTGACCGGCCCTTCGGGCCGGGGTGCCATTCCAAGGCAGGATTATATATAGAAGGACAGGTGCCCTCTATCTCATGGCTTTGGTGAAAGGGCACTTTTGCCGTCATGCTCAATCACTGGAATTGTGGGGATGGCGGGAGTCAGGGCCGAAAGCGGATCCATCCCGGCGGACATGATGTGATGAGTGCTGGAGGTACTTGGCGAAGCGGCTGCGAGAGGGCGGGTCAAATCCCCGGCTCTCACAGCCGGGGATTTGTTGTCCGCACTGTTTGAGCAGACCGTGTCTTCAACACGGGATGCGAGTTCGGACATTGCCCGCCCGGAGAAGACGCAAGCCTTAGTATCTCCGCGCGAAGAGCTTTCATGTCCAAGGGATGGATCCGCTGAGGGCCGTCCTTTCCCCTGCAACCCTTCAGGGACGGTTCTTCTGAGGCCCGTCTTTTCAGACGATCTCTCCGCTTGCGATGGTGTACTTTATGACTCCGGGCAGGGTCTCGCCCAGGAAGGGGGAGTTGGACGAGCGGGAGGCGAAGGGCTTTTCGACCGTCCAGGAGGCCTGCGGGTCAAAGATGACCAGGTCGGCGGGGGCGCCTTCCTGGACGCGGCCGGCCGGCAGCCGGTAGAAGTCCGCCGGATTGCAGGTGAGGCAGGCCAGGAACTGCCGCATGGTGAGGAAACCGGGCCGGACGAGTTCGCGAAGGCCCAGGGAGAAGGCGGTCTCGAGGCCGATCATGCCGCTGGGGGCGCTGGCGAAGCTTTTGGCCTTTTCCTCATCGGAATGAGGTGCGTGGTCGGTGGCGATGATATCGATGGTCCCGTCGGCCAGTCCCCGGATGATGGCGAGGCGGTCGGCCTCCGTGCGCAGGGGCGGATTGACCTTGGCCAGGGTGCCCCTGCGGATCACTGCCTCCTCGGTCAGGGAGAAGTGGTGGGGCGTGGCCTCGGCGTGGATGCGGGGATTTTTTTTGCGGGCCTGGCGGACCAGATCCACGCCCTCCGCCGTGGAGATGTGCTGGATACAGAGGGGAGCCATGGTCCTGACGGCGATCTCCACATCGCGGCGGATCAGGGAGATCTCCGCCTCGCGGGGAGAGCCCTTGAGGCCCAGGGCGGCAGCGGCGGCGCCTCCGCCGTTGATCCCGTTCTCGGAGATCAGGGTCTTGTCCTCCTCGTGGAGGCTGACGGGCAGGTCCAGCCGGGCCGCGTGTTTCAGGGCCTCCTCGAGGATGGAGGGATCCATGACCGGGACGCCGTCATCGGTGAAGCCGGCCGCTCCGGCTGCGGCCAGGGCGTCAAAATCCACAGTCAACCTGCCGGACATCCCCTTTGTGACATTTGCGCAGCTGTAGATGTGGATCTTTTCCCGGCCGGCCCGCTCGAGGATATCGGCCAGGACCGGGACGCTGTCGACGACGGGCAGGGTATTGGCCATCAGGATGACGCTGGTGTAGCCGCCTCTGGCGGCGGCCAGGGCGCCGGTGTGCAGGTCCTCCTTCCAGGTATAGCCGGGATCCCGGAAGTGGGAGTGGGTATCGATGAATCCGGGGGCCGCGCACAGGCCCTTTGCGTCGATGACGCGGACCGCCGAGCTGTCCGCACCGGTTTTGCCCGAAGCGGCTTCTGACGGAAAGGGCTCCGGGGAGATCTTCTCAAAGCGGCCGTTCCGGATGAGAAGGCTGCATTCTTTTTCGGTACCGGAGGAAGGATCATACAGGAATACATTGTTGATGATCAGCATGGGATTCTCCTTTCTTTCCGGGGGCCGGCTGTCCGCGCGGCGCTATAGGTCCGGGCCCTTCGACAGGACATAAACTGCAGTAAACGCAGTGTTTCGGTAATGTTATGTCCATTATATCATGATGTAAAATGTTTGGGTCCTGTGGTATAATATTCTGACAGGTATACAATCTTGAACCTGTGCTTTTATAAAACGGAAAAGAGGTATTTGTTCTATGTGGGTGATACGGCTGGTTGTCACGGTGGTCGCTGTGGTCCTGATCCTTCTGATTGGAGTCCCTGCTCATGTTCTGACATGGCTGATCGGTAAGTTTGATCCGGAGCTGGCTGTCCGCATCCGCTCCGGCTATGTCCGGGGGGCGCTGAGGATCGTCTGGTTTCTCGGCGGCGGCAAGGAGACCGTGATCGGGCTGGACCGCATTCCCAGGGACAGGCCGGTGCTCTTTGTAGGCAACCACAGAAGTATTTTCGACGCCGTGCTGACGGGGGCCCTGATCCCGGTCCCGGTCGGTTTTATTTCCAAGATCGAACTGGAGAAGATCCCGCTCCTGAACCTGCAGATGCGGGATATCAACTGTCTCTTTCTGGACAGGAAGGACAACCGGCAGGCGCTGAAGGTCGTCCTTAAGGCGATCGACCTGATCAAGGGCGGGTATTCCATGTTTGTCTTTCCCGAGGGGACCAGGTCAAAGGAGGAGGGCAAGCTCCTTCCCTTCCATGCCGGGAGTTTTAAGATCGCGACCAAGCCGGGGGCCCCGATCGTGCCGGTCACGATCGTGGGGACGGGCGATATTCTCGAGGATCACTTCCCCAGGCTCAAGCGTGCGCCCGTTGTCATCGAATTCGGGGAACCCGTCGAGACCGCATCCATGGACCGCGGGGAGCAGAAGGAGCTCCCGGACAGGATCAGGGACATCATAGCGGCCACCTATCAGAAAAACAAGGCATTGATTCAGGCATAGAGGAGTAGGCGCGGCCACGCGGAGACTTTCCGGCGGCCTGCGCAGGGAGAAAAATATGAAGAAAAAGACGCGGATGACGGTTGTGGACAGCCGGATGCTGGCAAGGGACATCTGGTCCCTGGAGCTGGCCTGGCCGGCCGGAGAGGTTCCGGAGGAGGTCAGGCCCGGGCAGTTTGCGGGGCTTTATCCGGACCGGGAGGACCTGCTGCTCATGCGCCCCATCAGCATCTGCAGCTGGGACAGGGACCGGGGGACCATCCGGTTCGTCTACCGGGCCGCCGGCAGGGGGACGAGGTCCTTCACCTCGCTGAAACAGGGAGACCATATGGACATGCTCGGGATCCTGGGCAATGGCTATGATCTCGGTCAGCTGAGGGGAAAGCGGGTCCTGCTCCTTGGGGGCGGCATCGGAGTGCCTCCCATGCTGGAGCTGGCGGCAGCCCTGGCGGAGGATGCCGGGAAGGCCGGCACAGAGGTGACGGCGGTCATGGGCTACCGGGACCATGAGCTCTTTCTCAAGGACGAGATGGAGAAATTCGCGCGTGTCTTTGCCGCCACTGAGGACGGCAGCGCGGGGACGAAGGGAAATGTCCTGGACGCTGTCAGGGAAAACGGGATCGAGGCGGATGTGATCTGCGCCTGCGGGCCCCTTCCCATGCTGCGGGCCGTCAGCCGCTATGCATCGGAAAAAGGGATCCGGGCGTTCGTGTCCCTGGAGGAGCGGATGGCCTGCGGCGTCGGTGTCTGCCTGGGCTGTGTGACAAAGACGAAGCAGGTTGACGAGCACTCCAGAGTGAACAACGCGCGGGTCTGCGTCGAGGGTCCTGTCTTTGCGGCGGACGAGGTGGACCTGGGATAAGCTCTGCAGGGTCCTGGCAATGTACGGCCTTCGGGGAAAAAACGGTCTGTGACGGGAGGAGCCTCCGGGCTGGCCCTGTCCGGTCCTGGCGGCAGCAATTGTATGGCCTTCGGGAAAAAAACCGGTCTGCGGAGGGCGGAGCCGCGGTGGCATTTTTGATGAGGATGAATCAGTGAATAATCTCCATGAGAAAGATATGACCAATAAGGCGGGGGCCGGGAAGGGCCCGGACATGTCCGTGACGATCGCGGGCGTGACCTTTAAAAACCCTGTCCTGACAGCTTCGGGCACATTCGGGTCCGGTATGGAATATGCCGAATTTGTGGATCTCGGCCTTCTGGGCGGGGTGGTGACAAAGGGTGTCTCCAACGTGCCGTGGCCCGGCAATCCGACGCCCCGCGTGGCGGAGGTCAGCTCCGGCATGCTCAATGCCATCGGCCTGCAGAATCCGGGCATCGATGTCTTTGTAGAGCGGGACCTGGCCTTTTTGAAGACCGTGGATACCCGGGTGATCGTCAATGTCTGCGGGAAGAGTGTGGAGGACTATCTGGAGGTCGTCCGCAGGCTGCAGAACGAGGCGGTCGATATGCTGGAGATCAATGTCTCCTGTCCCAATGTCAAGGAGGGGGCGATCGCCTTCGGACAGAACCCGGACGCCCTTTTTGATATCACGGAAAAGATCAAAAAAGAAGCGGCCCAGCCCGTGATCATGAAGCTGACCCCCAATGTGACGGACATCGCGCAGATGGCGAAGGCCGCGGAGGCCGGCGGGGCGGACGCGATCTCCCTGATCAATACGATCACCGGCGCAAAAATAGATATAGAAAAAAGACAGTTCGTCCTGGCCAACAAGACGGGCGGACTTTCAGGCCCCGCGGTCAAGCCGGTCGCGGTCCGCATGGTATGGCAGGCGGCCCAGGCGGTCTCGATCCCTGTGATCGGCATGGGCGGGATCGCTTCGGCGGAGGATGCCATCGAGTTCATGATGGCCGGCGCCAGTGCCGTGGCTGTGGGAGCGATGAATTTTCACGATCCCTATACAACGGTCAGGGTTGCCCGGGGTATGGAGGAATGGTGCGCCGGACACGGGATCGACCGCGTCTCATCCCTGACGGGAGCGGTGAACGAACAGAATTGAGCCGAAGCCCCCTGCGGGCGCTCCGGCCTATGAGGCGAGTATGAAAAAAACGATCACAAAACAGGCCTGTGCCAAGATCAATCTGGGACTGGACGTGGTGGGGGTGCGCGAGGACGGCTACCACCTGCTGCGGATGATCATGCAGCAGATCGACCTGCATGATACCCTGACCGTCACGGTGACAGAGCCCGGGGAAAACGGCGGGGAGATCCGGCTGATCGATGAGAGCGGGCTGACTCCGGCGGGCGGGGACAACCTGATCATCAGGGCTGTCCGCGCCATGACAGACAAATATGATCTCCATGCGGACATAGAGGTCCGTCTGGCCAAGAGGATCCCGGTCGCTGCGGGCCTGGCCGGCGGGAGCACGGATGCGGCGGCTGCTTTCTGCGCGGTCCGGGACCTTCTGGTCCCCGGGGTGCCGGACGGTGAGCTCATGGAGATGGCGGTCCGGCTGGGCGCGGACATCCCCTACTGTATAGCCGGCGGGACCAGACTGGCGGAAGGGATCGGAGAAAAGCTGACAGAGCTTCCGCCCATGCCCGAATGCGCGATCGTCCTGGTCAAGCCGGAGGCCTCCGCGTCGACGGCCAATGTCTACCGCAGCCTGGATGCCCTTTCCGGCTATCACCACCCGGATATAGACGGACAGATCGAGGCGCTGCGGGCCGGGGACCTGGAGGGGCTCGTCGGGCGCTGTGAAAATGTACTGGAGCTGGTCACGGGAAGTCAGGTCCCTGTGATCGGAAGGATCGAAAAGTTTTTTATGGAGCATGGCGCGGCTGCTGCCTGCATGAGCGGGAGCGGGCCGACGGTATTTGCTGTATACAGGACGAAGGAGGACGCGGAAGAGGCAAAAGAGGCCTTTATGAAAACAAAAGATGCAGAGGGATGCGGGGTATATGTCTGCAGACCCTGCCATTGAGCGGCAGAAACAGGAATGTTTTTCAGCCGGTTTCTTCATTACAGATGGAGGTTTTTATGCAGAATCAGAAAAAATCGAGGCAAAGTGATAAAGATTTTCTGTCTGTCATCCCTGAAGCTATGCCCGCTTTGGATGATCAGCAGTCCATACCGCTGCGAGAAACCGCCTTCCTGACGCTGCGCAAACTGATCCTGACCGGGAAGCTCCACCCGGGAGAGCGGCTGACAGAGGTGCGTCTGGGCAAGATCCTCGGCACCAGCAGGACACCGATCAGGGAGGCGATCCGGAAGCTGGAGCTGGAGGGCCTCGTGGTCATAACACCCGGAAGCGGAGCGCGGGTGGCAAAGATCACGGCCGAGGACCTTCAGGATGTCATGGAGGTCAGATGCGCCCTGGACCAGCTGTGCGCGTCCCTGGCGGCCTCCCGGATCACGGAGGAGGAGAAAAAGGAGCTGATCAGGGCCAGAGATGCCTTTGAGTACAGCACCCGTTTCGGCAATGAGCAGGAGATCGCGGAGAGCGATGTCCGCTTCCATGACATGATCGCGAGGGCCGCGAGAAACCGCAGGCTGGACCAGGTCATGTCCGCCCTGGCGGATACCATCTACCGGTTCCGATACGAATATATCCGGGATGAAGCCCACTATGAGGAGCTGATCGTGGAGCACAGAGCGATCAGCAAGGCGATCACGGACGGCGACCCCGAGGCGGCATCCGAGGCGGCGAGAGAGCATATCAAACGGCAGCGGGCCTTTATCCTGGAGCAGATTACCAGGCCCCGCAGTGATGAGGAGAATGAAGCGGGACACAGGGGAGAGTGATGACCATGGACTATTTCAGAGAAACGGACGCGGACAGGCCGATCGGAGTCTTTGACTCCGGGATTGGCGGCCTGACGGTCGCGCGCGAGATCATGCGTCAGATGCCCAATGAAAAGATCGTCTATTTCGGTGATACGGCTCGTGTTCCCTATGGGAGTAAATCCAGAGAGACTGTGACGCGTTATTCCAGACAGATCGTCCGTTTCCTGTTGGAGCAGAATGTCAAGGCGATCGCCGTGGCCTGCAATACGGCAAGCGCCTACGCGGTGCCGGAGCTGGAAGCCGAATGTCCGGTCCCTGTGATCGGCGTGATCAGGCCGGGAGCCAGAACAGCGGCCTCCACGACAGCCAACGGCAGGATCGGCGTAATCGGGACCAGGGCCACCATCCTCAGCGGCAGCTACACGGAGGCGATCAGGAAGTTCATGCCGGAGGCCGAGGTCTTCGGCCAGCCCTGCCCCCTCTTTGTTCCCCTTGTGGAGGAGGGGCTGTGGGAGGATCCCGTGACCGATGAGATCGCCAGACGGTACATGGCCTCTCTGCTTGACCGGGGGATCGATACCCTGATCATGGGCTGCACCCACTACCCCCTGATCCGCAAGACGATCGCGAGGGCGGCCGGCGAAAACATCACCCTGGTCAATCCGGCCTACGAGACGGCCATTGAGCTGCGCGGCCTTTTGGAGGAGCGGGGGCTTTTGTCAGAGCACGGCTACAGATTGGGCAGCCCGGAGCCCCAGTACCGCTTCTATGTCAGCGATATGGCAGGCCAGTTCCGCCAGTTCGCCAACTCGATCATCAAATACGGGATCCTGGCTGCGGAGAAGATCGATATTTTCAAGTATTCGGGAGATCCCCTGTCCATATGAAAAACACAGCAAATACAGAAACTCCAAATGCGGAAACTCCCGTCCTTCTGAGGATCGAGGGAGTCCAGACGGACACGGACGGAAATACCCAGCGGAGCGCGCAGGAGTATCCCGCCCGGTATATGGCGCGCGATGACAGCCACCTCCTCCGTTATATGGCGGACCGGGAGGAGGCCGTGCTCTGTCTCTCCCGCGGGAAGGCCCGGATGCAGCGGGGAGGCAGCGGAGGGACGGACATGGTCTTTGACCCCCTGGCCCCCTCGACGGACTGCGCCTACCGGACCCCCTTCGGAACCATCCCCATGAAGGTCCGGACCAGGAAGATCGTCCTGATGGGAGAAAACAAGAGGGGGGAGGAAGACAGGACGCCCGGGCTCCGCTGCAGGATCAGCTACCGCCTGATCATGGACGGAGGATATGAGATGGACTGTTCCGTGACCATCCGGCTTTTTCCGCAGAAGGAAGGCACCCGGGAGAAAGAGACGAAGGCACCGTTTCCCGGTCCCGACGGTCAATAAATAAAGGCTGCAAGAAGAAAAGTCCGCATTAAGAAAAGTCCGGGAAGAAAAGCCTGGAAAGAAAAGGCCAATAAGAAAAGGCCAGTAAGACAAGGTCATAAGGAAAAAGTTATAAGATAAAAAAAGAGGCGCGGCAGACCCTTCCGGATCTGCCGCGTCTGTTTTTGTGGTTTTCAGATAACAGGATTGTCGGAGGCTGCCGGTCCCTTATTTGACGGGCTTTGCGCCGGCCTTTTCCTGCAGCTTTTCCAGCCATCCCTTTTTGCGGGGAGCCTCGTCGCTCTGCAGCTTGCCGCCGCGCATGTTGGATGCCTCGACGATATAGATGCCGCTCACCATTGCCTTGATCTGTTTCTTGACTGGAATGCTGTCAAAGATCTTTTCGTCACAGATAAAGTTGATGAACTGGGGGCCGACCTTGGCCTTGACGACCGGGACCTTGGACCGCTTGGCGTACCAGGGAGTCTGCTGGATGACCTGATCGGGCAGGCCGGATTCCTTCAGCTTCAGCCTTTTCTTGTCTATGACCAGCAGCGTCATGGGCTGCTTCATGGACTGGATCTGGGCTTCTGATTCCGCCTGTCTGGCCTGAAGGCGCTTGCCCATGAAATAGAGGGCGATCAGAACGGCGATCAGAATGACAAGAATGATCAGCAAAACGATTGTAATACGGCTCAAAATGTACTCCTCCATCTATCGTGTTTTTGAGCTTACTCCTCCTTCGGCAGGAACAGCCTGACGTCTGAGGCAGGAGCAGCGTAATATATAGTGCTGACGTGAACAGTCAAACGTATTCTATCATTCTTTTCCATGCAAAACAAGGGAAATCAGGAAGTATGGGCTATCTATTCCTCACCCGGGATATGCTGCGGAGAAGGGCCTGTTCACAGTTTTATTAGAATTCTTCCCTTTTCAGTTTTTTTCTCCTGTGATAAACTATAGCAGTTATCTATCTTTATTATCTTCCCTATACAAATGGATATGAACAGATGGAAGCCGGAGGATGTCCGGCAGAGTATTTTTAATATGGAGGTCAGAATGAAGAAAAATCTAATCGCGGCAATCGCCGGTACCATGGCGTTTTGCATAATGGCAGCGGGGTGTTCCTCCCAGACCGGGACGGCTCCGGCGGGCGGTGCTGACGCGGCTGCAACCGCGGCGACAGCTGCAGCGGCGGCCACAGCCGCAACCGCGGCAGCGGCAGTGGAAGAGGCTCCTGCCTGGCAGGACCTGGATGATTCCTATCTCTCGGGCATTACCGCTTCGGATTATGTGGAGCTCCCCGATGATTACAAGCATCTGAAGGTGGAGGCCGCAAAGCCCAAGGAGGCCACGGACGAGGAAGTGGAGGAGAGGATCCAGAACAGCCTGCAGTCCAATGCTCCCCTGGAGGAAGTGGACAGAAAGGTCGAGGAGGGTGATTCCGTCAATATCGACTTCGTCGGCAAGCTCGACGGAGAGGAATTTGAAGGCGGAAGCGGCACCTACGACCTGGTGATCGGTTCCCACAGCTTTATCGAGGGCTTTGAGGAAGGTTTGATCGGCGCAAAGAAGGGAGAGACCAAAGACCTGGAGCTGACCTTCCCCGAGGACTATTCCGCCGCCAACCTCGCGGGCAAGGATGTCGTCTTCACAGTCACGGTCAATAAGATCTCCGAGTACAAGGTCCCTGAGCTCAATGACGAGTATGTCCGGAGCCTCAATGTGACCAATGCCTTCGGCAACGCGGTCACGACCGTGGACGACTACAGGGATTATATCCGCAGCAATATCAATGAGGAGCGCGAGAGCAGCTACAGGAGCACGGTCCTGGCCGCGGGCCTGACCAAGCTTCAGGAGCAGAGCACCTTCAAGGAGGGGATCCCGGCCAACATGTCGGACCAGTACTATGATTCCGAGACCCGCATGCTCCAGTACTATGCCCTGATGAACTACATGGAGCTCAAGGATCTTATGATCAATGTCTATCAGGCGACCGAGGACAATTATCTGCAGATGATCCGCGATATGGCGGATTCCCAGATGAAGAGAGACATCATCCTGCAGGCGATCGCGGACGAGAGAGACCTCAATCCCAGCGAGGAGGAGGTGACAGAGGCCATTGCCCAGTATGTCGAGTCCGAGGAGACGATCGAAAAGCCCGAGGATGTCGGCCGCTATGCCAGGGAATTCCTTCGGGACGAGCTCCTGAGAAAGAATGTCTACGACTGGCTCTTTGAGCACATCGAGGCGGAGGAGCCTTCGGAGGAGGAAGCTGAGGCTGCTGCCACCGGAGAGACTTCGTCTGAGACGGCCGCGACCGACGGCACCGCAGCTGCGGAAGAGGAAAACAAGGACGACAGCGAGGAATCTCCGGACACCGCCACAGGAGAAGCGGCGGAGGAGTCCGGAGAGGGCAATACAGGTTCTGCCGCCTCTACAGAGGAAAAAGCAGAGGAAGAGGACAAGGACAACTGATGATTCCCTGCAGACCGGCGTCTGCAGAGCATTCATCCGGACATGACCAGACATAAAGACATGACCGGAAACAATATCGGAGAGCCGCGCCCGGCGCGGCTTCGGAGGTGAGTATGAGACAGGAATACAGCCTGACAGAGATCAAGGATCTCTATGCAGGAGCAGAAAAGTACGCAGACAAAAAAGTGACGGTCGGGGGCTGGATCCGTTCCAACCGCGATTCCAAGAAGATCGGCTTTATCACCCTCAATGACGGCAGCTGCTTCCAGACCCTGCAGCTGGTCTACTCGAGCGACCTGGCAAACTTCGCGGAGGTCGCAAAGCTCAACGTCGGATCCGCCGTGATCGCGACCGGGACCATCGTTCTGACACCGCAGGCCAAGCAGTCCTTTGAGATGCAGGTCGAAAAGATCGAGATCGAGGGCGCGTCCTCACCCGACTACCCCCTGCAGAAGAAGCGCCACAGCTTTGAGTACCTTCGGACCATCCCCCACCTGCGCGTGCGCGCCAACACCTTTACGGCCGTCTTCCGCGTCCGCTCTCTGATCGCCTTCGCGATCCACAAGTTCTTCCAGGAGCGGGGCTTTGTCTATGTGCACTCCCCCATCATCACCGGGAGCGACGCCGAGGGCGCGGGCGAAATGTTCCAGGTCACGACCCTTCCGCTCGAGGAGCTTCCCAAGACTGAGGACGGAAAAGTTGATTACTCTCAGGACTTCTTCGGCAAGCCCGTCAACCTGACCGTCAGCGGCCAGCTGGACGTCGAGACCTACGCCTTTGCCTTCCGCAATGTCTACACCTTCG
>DGUF01000280.1:0-3657 GCA_002394525.1 Lachnospiraceae bacterium UBA4317
CCACCTTTTGACCCTTACATCATTTAATAAAGTGATCAATGGCGTCATTGAGGGCCTCCACGGCTCCCAGGTCGCCCTCTTCGATCGCCTCCACGATGCAGTGGCTGATATGGTTTTTCATGATCACCTTGCCCGTATTGTTGATGGCATTGCGGACCGCCGCCAGCTGGATCAGGACGTCGCTGCAGTCCTCATCCCGCTCCACCATCCGCTTGACGGACTCCAGATGGCCGATCGCCCTCGAGAGCCGGTTGAGCACGACCTTTTTTTCCTTGTCGCTGTGGACATGCCTGTGGCCTGCCCCGTGGCTGTGGCCGCCCGGATGTTCATAGCTGTGTGCGTCCGCATGAGTGTGACTGTGTTCATGACTGTGGCCATCCGCATGGTCATGATCGTGGACATGCCCATCGTCATGGCTGTGGCTGTGAGCCTCCGCGTGCTCATGCACGTACCCATCGCCATGGCCGTGGCCTTCCGCATGGTCATGGCCGTGGTCTTCCGCATTCATAAAAGCATTTTCCTTTTTTTCCTGACTTTTCTGCATAATAACTCCGCAAAAAACTGTTTTCTTTACACCGGCCGACGCATCACAGAGCCTGAAAGCAGGCTTTTTGGCCGGCAGTCAGTTTATTATACCATCGTCATGAAAAAACAGACAGAAACAAAAAGGTCTGATAATCCAAATTTCATCCGGGCGCTGAAGTCCACATTCCCTCGAAGGATGTATCCCCCACCCCCGCTTCCTGCGCTTTTTTTCATTTGATAAAATAAGGGCACCTGATAAATCTGTTTTGTGAATACTCTTTTGAGAAAGGAAGACCTGTAATATGCATATTCCCGATCATTATCTCAGCCCGCAGACCTGCGCCGTCCTGACCGCGGCTGTCGTCCCCGCCTGGGCTGTTTCCATCAAAAAGATCCAGACAGACCTCCCCCTCAAAAAGATCTCCCTGATGGGGGTCGGCGCCGCCTTCTCCTTCCTGGGCATGATGTTCAATGTCCCCCTGCCCGGGGGGACCACCGGCCACGCGGTGGGCGGCACTCTGATCGCGATCCTGCTGGGGCCTTATGCCGCCTGTATCAGCGTCAGTATGGCCCTGCTGCTGCAGGCCCTGCTGTTCGGGGACGGCGGGATCCTGGCCTTCGGCGCCAACTGCTTTAATATGGCTTTTGTCCTGCCCTTCGTCGGCTATGCCGTCGCCTGCATGATCTCGCCCTCTCTCAGAGCTCCGTCCGGGATCATGGGAAGCTCCGGTCCCGCCTCCTCCGTGTCAGGATCGGGAGACCGGACCAGAAACCTGGCCGCGGCTGCCATCGGTTCCTATATCGGTATCAACGCGGCTGCCCTGTGCGCCGCCATCGAGTTCGGCATCCAGCCCATGCTCTTTAGGGACGCGGCCGGAAATGCCCTCTACTGCCCCTATGACCTGCGCCTGTCCATTCCGGGCATGATGATCGGCCACCTGACCATCTTCGGCCTCGCGGAGGTGATCTTCACGGTCGCCATCCTGGCCTTTGTCTATGCGACCATGGCGGACAGCGCCTCCGCTTCCGTCCGCCGGACGGCTGCGGCCGCCCCTGCTTCCGCGGCCCCTGGGGGCTCTGCAAAAAGTGACCTTCCCCTTAAGCTTCTCCTGGGCGCCCTGATCGTGCTGACTCCTCTCGGCCTGCTGGCCGAAGGGACTGCCTGGGGCGAATGGGGCGTGGACGAGATCGCGGCCACCGGCGCGGGCTATACGCCCGAAGGAATGCAGAAGGGCTTTTCCTTTGAGGCCATCCTGCCCGACTACTCCCTGCAGGGCCTCCCTGACTGGACTGCCTATATCCTGGCGGCCGTCATCGGCACCGCGCTGCTGCTGATCATTTTCCGTGCCGCCGCGGCTCTCGCCGCCAGAAAGGCCGGAGAGTCCGCCGTCTGAGCCGAGCTGCATCCAGGAAACCTTCGGTTTGCCGAAGTGTATTTCTTCATGGCGGGATTGCAGCCGCGATGAAGCGAACTTTCTTTTTGCCCATGTATCAAGCGACTGAGATCACAGGAACTGCAAAAGAAGAATAAAGCATAGTGACCGGATGGGAGCAGATCTTACCCCATCCGGTCTTCCTGTCCTATACAATCATCCCTTTATACCAATGACTGAAACCATTTTAAAGATCCTGTCTCTTCTTTCGGAAAGAGATCTGCCCGGACAGGTTCCGGGCCGGGAACCAGGGAACAGAATCCTGAAAAATGTGGCACCCGCCCTGCGGCTTCTGACCGCCCTCTGGTGCATTCTTTTGTGCGCCCTCTCGCGCAATGCGGTCTTTGTCATCGCTGTCCTGGCCGTGGAACTTGTCCGCCTGGCCCTCCTGCCCGGCCAGTCTCTTCTGCGCGTTCTCAAAAGGGTAATACCGCCCGTGCTCTTTTCCCTGCTGATCCTGCTGCCGGCCCTCTTTCTGGGCCATCCCAGGACCATGCTGACCATCTCCATGAAGGTCCTGACGACAGTCCTGATCCTGGCCCTCCTCAACGAAGACCTGCGCTGGCAGCAGATCACGGCCTCCCTCCATGCCCTGCACCTGCCGCAGATGTTCATCCTGACCCTGGACATGACCGTCCGCTTTCTGGACCTCATGGGCCGCATGAGTCAGACCATGTACGAGGCCGTCACCCTCCGCACGGTCTCCTCCTCCAGCAGGCAGTACGACCGGTCCAGAATGAAGGCGGCGGGCGGGATCCTGGGCACCGTCTTTCTGAGATCGGAGATCATGGCCGTGGAGGTCGCGGAGGCCATGGAATGCAGGTGTTTTGACGGCACCTTCCGGATTTATGAAAAACACCGGATAGGGCCCGCGGACTATCTCTACGCCCTGCTGATCCCCCTGCTTCTGGCTGCCTTTCTATTTACCGGCTGTTAAATAAAAAATCCGCCCTCTCCGGGCGGCACAGGAGTCCTCTATGATCCTTTTAAACGATGTCAGCTACCGCTATCCCGACGGAACCCCGGGCCTCAGCCACGTCAGCCTCCACCTGCAGGCTGGCGAATGCTGCGTCCTGAACGGGCCCAACGGCAGCGGCAAATCGACCCTCTTCCGCGTCCTGAACGGACTGGCCTTCCCCCAGTCCGGGACCTATCTGTTTGACGGACAGCCCGTCACAGAAAATTATCTTCGGAACAAAAAAAACGCGGCGGCCTTTCACCGCCGCATCGGCTATCTCTTTCAGAACAGCGAGACCCAGCTCTTTACCCGCAGCGTCGAGGACGAGGTCGCCTTCGGACTCTGGCAGCTCGGCCTGCCCGAAGAGGAGGTCCATGCCCGCACCGACCACTACCTGGAGATGCTGAATCTGAAGGAAATGCGCCACCGTGCCCCCTTTCACCTGAGCGGAGGCGAAAAGAAGCGCTGCGCCCTGGCTGCGGTCCTGGCCATGGAGCCGCAGGTCCTGATCATGGACGAGCCCCTGGGCGGACTGGACGAGGAGGGACAGCGCTGGATCTCCGACTGCATCCTCTCCCTCAAGGGGAAGGACCGCCTCATCCTGGCCGCTACCCACAGCCGGTCTCTGGCGGACAGCCTGGCCGACCGCGTGCTGACCATGGACAGGGAGCACGGGATCCACTGATATGCACAGGGACTGACCTGGCAGGTGTGAAAAGGGGTGTGACAAGGGGACAGGCA
>DGUF01000280.1:3743-5451 GCA_002394525.1 Lachnospiraceae bacterium UBA4317
GTGCCTGTCCCCTTGTCACACCCTTTAGTCACATCTCAGGCACCTTCCCTGCGTCACGGTGCCTGAATCCTATAATGCATCTTACAGGTTCTTCACGGTCCTGTTGTAGAGGCGGATGAAGAAGATGATCGAGAGCAGTGTCGACATGAGTTCGGCGATGGGGAAGGCCCACCAGATCAGGGTGACCTCTCCGAAGGTCGCCAGGAACATGGCGACAGGGATCAGGACGACCAGCTGTCGGCCGACCGAGACGATCAGGGAGTAGTAGCTGTAGGAGAAGGCCTGGAAGATGGATCCCATGGCGATGCAGGCGCCGGCCAGGCAGAAGGACAGGGAGATGATGCGGAGGGCGGGGACGCCAATGCGCAGCATTTCCTCCGAGGCATTGAACATGCCCAGCAGAGCCTGGGGGAACAGGTGGAAGACCAGGGTCCCGACCAGCATGATGCCAACCGCCAGGGACATGGAGAACTTCAGGGCCTCCTTGATGCGGTCGCTGCGGCGGGCGCCGTAGTTGTAGGCCAGGACCGGGATCAGGCCGTTGTTGAGGCCGAAGACCGGCATGAAGAAGAAGCTCTGCAGCCGGAAGTAGACGCCGAAGACCGCTGTGGCCGTGCTCGAGAAGGCGATGAGGATCTGATTCATGCAGTATGTCATGAATGAGCCGATGGACATCGTCAGGATCGAGGGCACGCCGACGAAATAGATGCGCTTGATGACAGCTCTGTCCGGTTTCAGAACACTGCGGACCGACAGGGTGATGTCGCAGTTCTTTTTGATATTGAGAACCAGGGCGATGGACGCTCCGAGGCACTGGCCCATGATCGTGGCGAGGGCGGCGCCTGCGACGCCCATTTTCGGGAATGGCCCGAGGCCGAAGATGAGGACCGGGTCCATGATGATGTTGAAGACCGCGCCGCACACCTGGGAGATCATGCTGTAGAGCGTACGGCCCGTCGACTGAAGGAGCTTCTCAAACATGATCTGGAAGAAGACGCCGAAGGAGCAGAGCATGACGATCCGCAGGTACGTGATGCAGTCAGCCGCGATAGCGGCGTCGCGTGTCTGGCTGTGCACGAACGGAGCCGCTATGGTGAGGCCGAGGATCACAAAGATGAGCACGTTGAGTCCCGTCAGCAGGATTGCCATGTTGGCCGCCTTGTTGGCGCGGTCGAAGTGCCGCTCGCCAAGAGAACGGGAGAGCAGCGCGTTGACGCCGACGCTCGTACCGGAGGCGACGGCGATCATGAGGTTCTGCATCGGGAATGCCAGCGTCACGGCCGTCAGGGCTTCCTCACTGATGCGCGCGACAAAGAGACTGTCGACGACGTTGTAGAGGGCCTGGACCATCATCGAGATGATCATGGGCAGGGACATGGTGACAATCAGCTTTTTGACGGGCATATAGCCCATTTTATTTTCTTCGCGGGGCACGTTTAAGGTCCTTCCTGTGATGTCTGTGATTTCTTATTTTATAGAAATACCTCTGTTTTAACCAATAGACTAATATACTGGCTGACCGGTGTATAGTCAATACTTTGCGGGGCCGCTGACCGGCTTTGCCGCAGATACTCAGGAGAAAGAGGGTTTGCGGCCGGACGATTTGCTGTTATGATAGAGAGCGACCGTAGGAAGACAAGCCGACGGCAACAGACAGGCGATGCCGCTTTCCGGGCGGCCCGGCCTGACAGAAGGACACTGCTGCTAT
>DGUF01000283.1:0-823 GCA_002394525.1 Lachnospiraceae bacterium UBA4317
TCGAGCACTGGAACCGCCTGCACTACACGGTGATCCACACAGCCGTCGATGACCTGATCCCCTTTGTTCCGGCTTTTGTCATCCCCTATTTTCTCTGGTTCCCCTACGTCACCTGTGCCATGCTCTTCCTCCTGATCGTCAATGAGGACGCCTATCACAGGCTGGCCACGGTCCTGGTCATAGGGATGACCATTTTCATCGGGGTCTCGATCATCTTTCCCAACATCCATCTGATGCGGCCGGAAACCATGCCCGACAACGGGATCTTCTCCAGGGCGGTCTCCCTCCTTTATCTGGTGGATACACCGACGAATCTGACTCCCAGCATCCATGTCTTCAACAGCCTTGCGGTCGTCGGGGCCTTCTGGACCTGGAACTGGAAGAGGGATGACGGGCGGACCTTCTCCACCGGGTTCAGGATCTTCTGGCAGGCCGCCATCACCTTCCTCGGCCTTATGATCACGCTCTCGACCATGCTGATCAAGCAGCACTCCTTCTCGGATGTCGTGATCGCGGTCCTCCTCTTCGTGGTGACCTACGCTCTGGTCTACCGGCTGGACTTCACCTTTGACGGCCTGCGCCGGGGAGGCAGGGTCCTCCATCCTCTGAGGATCCGGTAAAGGATTCCTCCCGGGATCCGATAGCCGG
The DNA here is from genome assembly GCA_002394525.1 of Lachnospiraceae bacterium UBA4317. The sequence continues at coordinate 649 of DGUF01000283.1, forward strand.
ACAGCTCTAAGGATCCGATGGCCGGACACAGAATGATTCATACACAGAAAAGCCATTACGTGAAAAAAGTAAAAAAACATCAGGCGCCTGCGGATGATCCGCAGGCGCCTGTTTTATAATGCTCTTTTTCTATGAAGTCAATGAAGATCGTCCCGGCGAGGCTCATTTTCATAAA
>DGUF01000283.1:868-14172 GCA_002394525.1 Lachnospiraceae bacterium UBA4317
CGAGGCTCATTTTCATGACGAAAACGAGCCTCGCCGGTCTTCCTTATGTTCCGTTCATTCCGACGGTCATTCCGCCGGTCTTTCGTTCAGGATCATTTCCATCCTGGCCGCGTTCTTTCTGACGCTGTACATATCGGGCTCCGTGACGGATGCCATGCCGCCGGAGAAGGTATAGGACATGGAGCTGGGGCCGCTCGCGGCAGCCTGCCGCAGGATCAGCCAGTCCGTTCCCTCGGACAGCTGCTGGTTGATCAGCTCGGCGATCTTGGACTCGGGCATGTCGGTCTGGAAGGAGCCCTGCATGGACTCCAGCAGGGCGCTGGCATTGACGATGAGGGCGGGGGACATGACCTTTTCGATGATGGCCTTGAGGACGGCCTCCTGGTCCTTTCCGCGCTGGTTGTCTCCGTCGGGGAAGCTGTATCTCTCGCGGCAGAAGGCCAGGGCCTGGCGGCCGTTCAGGTGGTTCATCCCCTTGTCGATATGGACCTCGGGATCCGTATAGCAGTCGAATTCATAGTCGGACCAGACATCCACGCCGTCGATCGCGTCGACGATGTCGATCAGGGTCGTGAAGTTCACGCGCACATAGTTGGAGATATTGATGCCGTAGAGCTGCTCCAGGGTCCGGATGGAGGCATCCTCCCCGTAGATGCCTGCGTGGGTGAGCTTGTCGCGCTGTCCGTTGGTGATCCCGGGGATCTCCACATAGAAGTCTCTGGGCGTGGAGGTCATCAGGATCTTTTTGGTCTTGGGATTGATGGTGACGATGATATTGACGTCACTGCGGCTGGCCTGGCTGATATCCCCCTTGACATCGATCCCGCTGATCAGGAGATGGAAGGGCTCCCCCGGCTCAACGGCCTCGTAGGCCATCTCCGTCCGGATCTCGTGGGTATCGATCACGCGGGTGCTCTTGGAGAAGGAATCCAGGACCTCTTCCAGCACGGGGGCATAGGCGTCGCGGTAGACGGCCACATCCACGTCCTTGTCGACCAGGGCCTTGACCACCTCGGAGGCCGTGCTGTAGCTCTTAAACTCCACTTCCTTTCCGGTCTTCCTCCGGATACTCTCGACAAGTGTGTTCTTTTCGTCCTCCGACAGGTCATCCACGATCCCGAAGGAGTATTCGGTCACATCCGTAAGCTCCTGGGCAGGGTCGTCGCTGCGCACGACGATATCCAGAAGGTCTGTCTTGTAAGAGCTCTCGGAGGTCCTGAGCAGGTTCATGGTCCGGTAGAGATAGCTGGCCCCGACCAGCTGGACGGAGATCGCCAGTATACTCAGGACCATGGCGGCCGTCCTGGTCTTCCTGTTCCGGATGTTGACCAGAAGGACCGAGATCAGGACCAGGACCGCCAGAACGGCAAAGGCGGTCATGATATATTTCCAGGGGATCATCCCCGTGCCGTTCAGGAGGTAGACAAAGACAGCGGCGGTAATGGCCTGGACCAGAGAAAGTACGGCCCCGACCGCATGCAGGTTCTTTGACATGAGCCCGGACTTTTTTCTCCTTTTCTTTTTCTTTTTATGTTCCTGTGAGTGTTTCATTTCAGTATTTTCGTTAGAAGCCATATCCATCCTTCATCCCGTTTCCACGGAAATGCCCCGCATTCCATATGTAAATAAACGTATCCAGCTTTCCTTCATCCCTTATTTTTTGACACCGGAGGGGACAGAGCATACCAGAAAGGTATTGTCCTCGCGGATGACCATGCCTGTCAGCCGGTTTCCATAGACGCAGCCGGTATCCAGGGCGATCATGCCCGTCTCGGGAAGCCGGGTCCAGACATCCTCCTGGATCTTTCCATAGAGCTGACCGGAAAAATACAGGGGCATCCGGTAGGGCGTATGCCCGGTCATGACAAGTTTCCCCGTATAATCCGTGTCCCGTCCCCAGATCAGGGTGTCCCTGTCATTTTTTTCGGGGTCCGGATCCCGGAGGCTGGCATGGACGCAGCTGTAGCTGTCCGCCACGTAATAATAGGGCATTTTTTCATACCATGCAAGGTATTCCTGATATTTGTGCTTGTGGTGCAGAAATGCGTACACCGTCTTTTCGCCGCTGTTGTAGTACCACAGGTCCCTGGACCGGCCTCCCTCCGCGGCGGCATCCAGCATCATCTGCTCGTGGTTGCCCCGGATCAGGACACAGCGGTCCCCCATTCTCTCCTTGAGACCGTACAGGTATTCAAATGTCTCATAGATCTTCGGACCCCGGTCAATGGTATCCCCCAGGTTGATCAGGGTGTCATTTTCCTCGTCAAAAGACATCCTGCCCAGGAGCTCCATGCATTCATCAAAGCATCCGTGCAGGTCCGTGATGATCAGTGTCCTCTTCATCCTGCTCACCTCCTGATCCGGAGCTGTCGTCAGGGCCGGCCGCGGGGGCATCCTCTTCCCAGAAGCAGAAAAGTCCCTCCGCTTCCACCTGGGCATCATTCAGAACCTGCCGCAGGCTGCCGAAATAGGAAGGCATCCGGTCGATCAGGTGCTTCCATCCGGTAAAGCGGATGCAGACAGGGTCCGCCATGTCCGTCAGTGCGTCATACAGGGCATCCAGATTGCTCCCGTACCAGGGGGGCAGAGGCAGGGTCTTCTTCAGGCACTCATGCAGGGAATCCCTGTCTGTCACCCCGGACAGATCCACAATATATTCTTCCATAATCACCTCTGTCATTATTCTGTTCACTGCCGCGATATATCCCTTCCGGGAAATACCCTGCAGTCCTGCCTATTCACTGCCGTAGAGCAGGGTAAAGGTCTCATAGTGGTCGCTGGTGTAATAGATCCTTCCGTCATCGGAATAGATCAGCCGCTCCGCGCCCCGTTTTTTCTTTCCCAGCGTGTTGATATCACATTCGCGGTATCTGCCCTCCGGCAGGACCTTTTCATAGTTGCCGAAGCGGTCCCCGCCTATACACATGCCGGGCGCGTATTTCTCCAGCGAGCCGCCGGACCAGCCCTTGTTCCTGGCTTCCTTTTTGGTCATGAAATTGCCCGGAAGCCTCCCGTAGGTGTGGATATAGAGGGCCACGTCCTCCGCGGTCGTATAGATCCCGTTCTCGTCGATCTGGCCGCCGCTGCCACTGTACTGCTCCTCATAGGACTTTTCCTCAGAGGAGCCCTCCTCCTGGCCGGACGAGTCATCCTCCTGGTAGCCGGAGCCGTCGGAATCTCCTTCCTCTGCAGTGTATTCCTCTCCGTCTCCGCCTTCCTGGTCCCCGCCGCTGGTCTCCGCGGCCTCTTCATATTCATTCCAGGAGTCCTCCCCGGCGTCTCCGGCTTCTGAGTAGGTGTCCTCTCCGGAGCCCTCCTGGTCCTCACTGTAGGAGTCTTCTCCCTCCCCGCTGTCATAGCCGGAACCGGTGTCCTCGCCGCCGCTGTCCCCCTCTTCTTCAGAGGCGGAGTTTTCCTCTTCCGTGTCCTGCGGCGTCTCCTCCGCGTCAGCGCTGACCTCTGCCTCCTGCGCGGTCTCCTGCGGGCTTTGTGTTTTTCCTTTCCCGCAGCCTGTGACAGCTGCCAGAGAGATGCACAGGAGGGGGATCAGGATGAATTTCAACCATTTATTCATAATTACCTCACATGTCGGGATGTCTGGTGCCAAGACCCCGGGGAGTATCGCGAAGGCGGTTTCTCCAAAGGGATCAACGAAGTTTGCAGTGGTTCATGCAGACTGCACTGATCTCATTGTCTGCGGATCCGGCCGTGGGCCTGCAGGACCGGGGTCAGGGTCCGGAGCACGGTCCGGATATCGACCGGCTTGGCGATAAAGGCGTCCATGCCGGCCTCCAGGCACCTGCGCATATCTTCTTCAAATACATTGGCCGTCATGGCCACGATGGGGATCCCGGCATGGCGGGGATCCTGCATGCCGCGGATCCTGGCCGTCGCCTCGTATCCGTCCATGACCGGCATCTGGACATCCATCAGGACAGCGTCGTAGTAATCGCTGTCTGAGAGGCCGACCATGCGGACAGCCTCCTGGCCGTTGGCCGCGCACTCCGTCTCAAAACCGGCCTCCTGCAGGATCTCGCAGGCGATCTCCATATTGAGTTCATTGTCCTCCACGACCAGGATCCTCTTGCCGTGGGGATCCAGCTCGACAAAGAGTTCTCTGGAGGAGAAGTCCCTGTCCGCCCTCTGCCCCCGGAGATTATCCCCTGCAGGGCCGGCGGAACCGGTTTCCCCGTCCGCCGCGGATGCGTCCGGCGCGGCCGGGATCTCTTTTTTCTCCTGCCGGCGCAGGAAGAGGTGGATCGTCACCTCCGTCCCCCTGCCCTTTTCCGTCTGAAGATCGATGGTCCCTCCCATGGTCTCCACAATCCCCTTGCAGATGGCCATGCCCAGGCCATTGCCGGACTCCCGGCTCAGCGTGCTGTTGTATTCCCGCTCAAAGGGTTCAAATACCCGGCTGGCAAATTCGGGACTCATGCCGATCCCGTTGTCCCGGACGGTGATCACAAGGCCCGCATAGCCTTCGGGAGCAGGGCCCTCCTCCCTGACCTCCAGGCGGATGGTCCCGCCCTCTCCGGTAAACTTCACGGCGTTGTTGACCAGGTTTAAGAGAAGCTGGCGCATGACCAGCGTGTCGAAGCGGTAATCCATATGGATGTCCGGATCCATGAAGACAGTAAAGCTCTGCCTCTTTTCCCGGATCAGGGGCATCATGGCGTCCTCCACATAGGACAGGGTGAGGCCCAGGTCCGCATCCTCCTCGTGGAGCTCCATGCGGCCGCTCTCGATCCTGCTCATGTCCAGGACATTGTTGATCAGCTTCAGCAGATGATCGCCGGAATCCAGGATCTTGTCAAGGCAGTCCCTGACCCGGTCCTTTTCATCCAGATGGCCCATGGCTATGTGGGTAAAGCCCAGGATCGCGTTCATGGGCGTCCGTATGTCGTGGGACATATTGGTCAGGAAAATACTCTTGGCCCTGTCCGCATTGGTCGCCCGCTCCAGGGCATTTTCCAGAAGGCTCCGCTGCTCCTCCTCGCTGCGCTTCTCTTCCGTCTTGTCCGCGAAGCCCAGGATGATCTCGGTGACAGGCTGGTCCACGGGGCCGATCCGGACGATCTTGGCCTGCTGGAAAGTCGTCTCCTCCCCTCTGATGGTCCGGAAGGTGAAGGTGAAGAGTTCCCTGCCCTCCAGCTGCGCCCGGATCTCATCGGCATCAAGGTTCTGAATAAATTTCTCCTGGTCCTGGGCCAGGACAACACTCCTGCCAAAGGCTTCCACCGCATCGTGATAAGAGGGCAGAAACCATTTGGCATAGGTCAGCATGACCCTTTCGTTCCAGCGGTAGACCTCATAGGCATCCGTGTCCAGATTGACCAGAAAGACCGTGGTATAGTCCATGGAGAGAGCCGAGATCATCCGCTTTCTCCTCAGGCTCTCCTCCTCGACCTGCTTCTGGGCCGTGATGTCCCGCATGACGATGACGCCGATCACGTCGCCCGTGGCCTCATCCCTGGTCAACAGAAGGCTTTCCCGCAGATAGAGGGGGGTTCCATTTCTGTCCAGGACCTTATAGGAGAAATCGTATTTGGTCCTGCCCTCTTCAAAGCGCTTGAGAAGGAGGCCCGGCTCGATGTTCATATCAAAGAATTCTCTCTCAGCCGGCACGATCAGCCGCTCCCTCCAGTAGGCCAGGTGGTCCGTAAATCTTCCCGGTGTCGGGACCCCCGGAACCGTATAAAAGACATCCGGCCGGTCCGTCCTTCTGGTCAGGAGCAGGTTTTTGGAGACATTCATCTCATAGATCCCGATCGCGTCATAATTGAGGGCCCTGAGATAGCGGGAATCCCAGGCTGCCCGGTTTTCCGCTGTGTCCTCGTAGATATCGGCCGCCTGGCCGTAGATTCCGTCTGTCCTGCCCGCGCTCGGCTCCTCCTCCACCTCCCTCTCCGGTCCCGGCTGGCCGATCATGGCATAGACAGGCAGACCGTTCCTCTTCTCCAGAAGGCGGACCTCCAGCCTCATCCACTGGTTCTTTTCCCGTGTCGGAAAGGAGAAGTTATAGAAGTTCTTTTTCCTGAGCGTCTCAGACACGTGAGGGAGCCCGGCTTCCTCCTCCAGCCAGAAGGAGTACTCGGGATCCGGAAACACCGTGCTGGTCATATTGTTGAATTCGGAATAGCTGTCCGCCTTCAGAACCAGGTCCCGGATGACCGGATCCTCCTCCCGCTCGTAGAGAACATAGAAGTCGTCATTGGGGATATCGATCAGAAAGATCCTGATATATTCCTCCAGAAAGGTCTTTAAAAAGACCTCCTCCGGTATAGATTCCGGCAACGTATTTATTCTGTCTGTTCTGTTCATTTTCATCCCCCATCCTTGAAAGAGAATCTGTCTGTTTCATAACAGGTACCGATGACTGAATGCCGGATCAATATATTCCGGGCGCCAGGCGCCCTCCACAGCTGTATAAATACTGGATGATCTGGGATAATTACTCTTCCTGCAGCTTCTTGATCAGGGCCAGGATCGCGTCCACGGAATTGAAATTCTCCGGGAGCAGGTCATTGACATTGATGCTGATGTCAAAGGTGTCGTTGATCTCACTGACGATCGAGATGATGTCGAAGGAATCCAGGAGCTGATCGTCGATCAGGGCTGTCTCATTCTCAAAATCGATTTCCGGTCTGGTCTCCTCCAGGATCTCCATCAGTTCTTTTCTGTTTTCTTCCATGGTTCCTTACTCCATTATAACAGGATACGGTCCGTGGACCGTCCTGTTTTCTGTAAATTTTATCTAAATAACCTGTGTTTGGTTACAGTCCTCGAGGTTCAGCAGGGCTGAACTGTGCTTGTCTTATCCGGGCACATCTGCCGGGTGTCTCCTTTCAGATTCCCGCAGCAGAGGCCAGCTTCCTCCTGTCTATCTTCCCGTTGGCATTATGGGGCATTACATCCAGGTGGATGTATTTGGAGGGAAACATGTATTTGGGCAGTCTCTCCCTGACCTGCCGCCCGATCTCCTTTTTCATGTCCGACGCAGCCGTATAATAGAGGAGGATCTTCATTTTTTCCGCGTCATAGGCGCAGCAGCATTCCTCGATTCCGGGGATGGCCCCGATCGTGATCTCGATCTCGCTCAGTTCGATCCGATATCCCATGTGCTTGATCTGAAAATCCCTGCGGGAGGACCACACGATATTGCCCCCTTGGTCCAGGACCGCCAGGTCCCCGGTCCTGTACATGGTTTCCCTGTACTCAACCAGGGGATTCTGCACAAAGACCTTGTCTGTCATCTCCGGGTTTCCGTAATATCCCATGGACAGGGTGCCGCTCACGACACAGATCTCTCCCTCCGTCCCGCTCATGGTAATCTCCTTTCCGTCCTCCGCCAGGAGAAAGACCTTTGTATCGGGGAAGGGCTTTCCGGTTGGGAGCCGGCTGTCGTCCGGCAGCATTTCTTCATATCTGTAATAGAGGAAGTTGCCGGCCACCTCGGTCGATCCATAGATGTTGATAAATTCCGTCTCCGGCATGTGCCTTTTCCAGTAGTTGAGCTGCCTGACCGGCATCTGCTCACCGACGAACAGGACCTTTTTCAGGGAATCAGGGACACCGATCTCCTCCAGACAGTTCCCGTTGGCCACCAGGGAGAGGGCCGAGGGAACCCAGATGATCGCCGTGATCCGATGATCGATCAGATAATGGATCAGGTAGACCGGGAAGGAAAAATATTTCTTGGGGATGATGTGAACGGTCAGCCCGCACTTAAGGCAGCTGAACAGGTCCTTGGTCGAGGCGTCGAAATAAAAGGGAAACTGATTTCCCAGTATATCCTCCTGCGAAAAGCCGAACATCTCCGTAAATACATCGATGAAGCTGAGCATGGAGGCATGACTCTTGACGACCAGCTTGGGGACTCCGGTCGTCCCGGAGGTAAATACCCCGTAGAGGGGATCAAAGGACCGGCTCCTGTCCAGGAGTTCCCTGACACCAGCCTCTATTTCCTCTTCTGAAAGCTTCCGGGCCTCCTCCTGAAGAGCCTCCCGGTCACAGACATCGGAAAAGGTCAGGCCGGGAGCATTGTAAGTCCTGCCGCTGCAGCTGATCACACCCAGAAAATCCACCGAGGCCAGCATGGACCCGATCCGCTCGTCAGGGAGCGAGGCGTCCACCAGCACATAAAAATTGCCGCTGTAGACACATCCCAGCATACATACCAGGGCGTCAATCTCCCGCTCTCCAATCACACAGACCGGCCGGTTAACCGCGCCGCCCGCGGCGGCAGCAATTTTTCTTCCGTAGGCAAAGGCTCTTCTCCTGAGTTCCGAAAAGCTGATCCGGTCCTCTTCGCAGATAAAAGCATCCTTATCCGGCACTTTCCTGCAGATTTCCTCCAGATACTCCAGAATATTCCTCATGTACACTCTCCATTATCAAGTCAGAACTGGGCATAGATAAAGCTGGCCATATCAAAGCCCGGTCCGTACATGCCAAAGACCAGGATCGCCGCGATTGCTGTCAGATAGACGATCCAGCGGAAGGGGAACTGCTGGCGGGCGATCACGCCGCGCAGAGTCTGCCCGCGCTCGTTGATGACATCCACGATCCCCATCAGGATGATCAGGATGACCATCAGATGGAAATTGTTCTCATTCACGCCGTGCTCATAAAGACTCCCGTCAAAAAAGATCCAGGGATTGAACTTGGAAAAAACGGCCCGTACCACCCGGATCACATCCGGCATATCCGGCACCACATCGACAAAACGGCCAAAGGACAGGATGGTCAGGGTGCGGACCATCTGGAAGAGCTTCCAGCCGGCCGCCTCCTCGCGCACGCGGAAAAACCTCCGCAGGTCAGCATAGGGCTTTTCGAAAAGGGTCTCAGTGGAGACAAAGGTCGCCTGATAGAGACCGTAAAAGACAAACTTCCAGTTGGCGCCGTGCCAGACACCGACCAGGACAAAGACCATGAAGGAGGCCAGGAAAGAGGGAAAGACCTTGCCGAAATAGGGGTTAACCTTCTTTTTCAGGCTCTTCTGCATTTTCGCGAAGGGCTTGGAGAGGGCGATCGGATAAAAGACATAGTCCTTCATCCAGCTTCCCAGGGACATATGCCATCTCTGCCAGAACTCGGAGATGCTCCTGGCCATATAGGGCTGGCGGAAGTTCTCCCTCAGCCGGATGCCGAACATTTCCGATGCTCCGAAAATGATATCCATACCTCCGGCAAAATCCGCATAGAGCTGGACGCCATACAGAAGGATCCCGAAGATCAGCGTGAAGCCCGTATAGCGGTGCTGCTCAAAACCGCCGAAGATCTCGTTGACAATGATGACCGCCCGCTCGGCTATGATCATTTTTTTAAAGAAGCCCCAGAGCATGCGCAGCAGGCCCTCCCGGAAGCGCATGTCATCAAAAGTATGGGGTTCATACAGCTGGTCCGCCAGGTCGTCGTAGCGGTTGATGGGGCCCTGCAGGATCGAAGGAAAGTAGGTCGTAAAGAGGGCCAGGCGGAAGGGGTTGGACTCCGCCCTGTACTTGCCCCGGTAGACATCGATCAGGTAGCCCATGGTCTGAAATGTATAAAAGGACAGACCCAGAGGGAGCAGGAAGCTGGCCTCGGGGATCCGGGCCCCGGCATGCAGGTCAGCCAGCAGGCTGTTCATATTGACCGCAAAAAACTTCCCGTACTTCAGAACGATCAGGATGCCGAAATTGATGATCAGGACCAGGACCAGGATCCTCTTTTTTTCCTTCTGTCCCTGTGCCTTGATCTGTTTTTTCTCCTCCCTGGAGAGCCTTGCCGCGGACCCGTCCGCGGGCTTTGCCTTGAGCCGGACATCGACCCGCTTCTGGATCCTGTCCATATAGTAAGCCCCGGCATAGGTCGTGACGATCGTGACCAGGACATAGACCACCGTGCGCAGGTTCCCGCCCGCCAGATAGTACCAGCAGCTGGAGACCAGCAGGATCATCCACTGGAAGCGCCCCGGCACCAGATAATAAATGACCAGCGAACAGGTCAGAAACAGAACAAACTGCCATGAAAAAAATGCCATGTATACCTCCCGCCGTGTCAGTGGTTATCGTGTGTGCAGTCCAGAGCCCTGCTGTGGATATTGATCATGCAGGCATCCATCAGGTCTCCGGTCGTCTTGTCAAACACGGCAAAATGAAGCCCCCTGTCCTCCGAGGTATACTCCATTCCATTGACCCTGATCGAGGCATCTGTCCGGATCTTTCCGGTCTCCTCTTCGACCCGGCCGCTCTTCACACTGTACTGCAGCTTTCCGGAGCTGCCCTCATAAGCATCGGCAAAGTCCTCCTCTGACAGAGAACTCTCATACACGACCCGGCCTCCGTCGATCACGGCCAGCCAGGAGTGGCCCTCCCAGCTGCTCAGGTCCTGTCTGATGCCGCAGCCCTGCAGGAGCTTCGCATCCTCCGCCGTCAGGATCTCTTTGTCAACGGGGCCCCTCAGCGTGATCAGGACCAGGGCGTCCCTGACAGCCTCCCCGCCCTTTCCGCCGGCATCGTCCGCCAGCGTCGCGGCATAGTCGCGCAGAAAGAGAGACCTGTTGAGGGAGTCCTTCATCCTGTTGAGCGGATACCTCTCCGCGTCCCGGGCGATCTCTTCGTAAGCCCCGCCTTCCTCTCTCCGGTCCGGGATCTCGAAGTGGTCTTTCATATATTTCCCGAGGGCCGCAGTCAGCTTCGCGGCTCCCCAGCGGTTGAAATGCTCCCCGTCGTAGGTGTCCCGCTCCACATCCAGTCCCAGGGCTTCCCCCTCTCTGAAGTAGTTCACACAGGGAACATTCTTTTCCTTCGCCAGCTTCTCCACTTCTTTTGCCGCATTGTAGCGGAGGTCATAGCCGCTCTGACCGAAGAACTTGTTTTTCCCGATGACCGGAATACTGACCAGAAGGAGGTCGGTATCATTTTCCCGGCACAGGTCAATCGTCTTCTCGATATACTTGCGGGAGATCTCCGGAAGCTCCATCCCGCCGGCCTGCGGCTCGGAGAAGGGCTCGGCCGCATCCACCCTGCCCGTCACCTTGGAGCCGTACTGCAGCTCCTTGGCCTGGGGGAGCGCGTCCTCATAGTCGATCTCCTCCCACCTGCTGTGAAAAGCGATCAGGGGGAAATACAGGGGCAGCAGGTCCTCTCCCTCCACCGACAGGTCACGGATCATATCCAGACGGTTGCGGTTGAGATAGGGCATGGTATCGGTTATATAATGGATGTACTGGGACTCCAGCGTCTCTTCCCCCGTCCAGGCCATGTTGGTATCCAGGACGATCAGGGACGGATGGTCCTTTTCGATGGACTCCTTGGCCAGATAGTAGGAAGCCTCCATGGTCTGATTGCCGGTGGACAGATTATAGGAGGCGATCCCGTAATCCCTGAACAGCTCCATGGGATAGATCCCGTACATGACAAAGGATGCCCCCAGAAAGGTCACATCGAAGGTATTCCGGGGGTATTTATAATAGCGGGGGCACAGATTGTCCTCCTGGATCAGCTTGAGCCCGCTGTCCAGGCGCAGGATCAGGGCCGCCAGCAGGGCCAGAAAAACAAGGCTGCCGGCGACGCGTCTGATTACTTTTTTCCAGTTTTCCATTTATCCTCCAGAGTCTTTGGCCAGTATACACACAGACATTCAAAATTCTACAATCTTGAGCCCATCTTTTCAATCCTATTTTACTATCTGCACGTAAAAAAAGCTATCCGCTGAAAATCAAAACCGCAGGTACATCGGGTGTACCTGCGGTCGGTCAGTCTGTGTACATTGTAGAAACTTCTGCGGGCCGCCTGCCCTTTGAAAGGCTCTTACTCCACATATCCGTCCGGATTTTCGGACTGCCAGCGCCAGGCGTCGGCGCACATATCCTGGAGGTTCTTCTCCGCGGTCCAGCCCAGGACCTCCTTCGCCTTAGAGGGATCGGAATAGCAGGTCGCGATGTCGCCGGGGCGGCGGGGATCGATGACATAGGGCAGGTCCTTGCCGCAGGCGGCGGAAAAGGCCTTGATGATCTCCAGTACGCTGTAGCCGATGCCGGTGCCCAGATTGAAGATATTGACGCCCTCCAGCTTCTGCATGCCCTCGATGGCCTTGACATGGCCCTTTGCCAGGTCCACGACGTGGATATAGTCGCGGACGCCGGTGCCGTCGGGCGTGTCATAGTCGTTGCCGAAGACATGGATCTTTTCCAGCTTGCCGGACGCCACCTGGGCCACATAGGGCAGGAGGTTGTTGGGGATGCCCTTGGGGTCCTCGCCGATCAGGCCGCTTATGTGGGCGCCGATGGGATTGAAGTAGCGCAGCAGCATCACGCGCCATTCTTCGTCCGCGCGCCAGATATCGGTCAGGATGCGCTCCTGCATGGACTTGGTCTCGCCGTAGGGATTGGTCGTGAGGCCCTTGGGGCACTCCTCGGTGATCGGCACAAAGGCGGGATCCCCGTAGACAGTCGCGGAGGAGGAGAAGACGAGCTTCTTGCAGCCGTGCTTTCTCATCACATCGCAGAGGGTCAGCGTGGAGTCCAGGTTGTTGCGGTAGTACTCGATGGGCATCCTGGTGGACTCGCCGACCGCCTTGTAGCCGGCGAAGTGGATCACGGCATCGATCTTTTCCTTTTCAAAGATTGCCTCCAGGCCCTCTCTGTCACAGATGTCCTGCTTATAAAACTTCGGGCGGCGGCCCGCGATCTTTTCGATGCGGTCGATCACCATCTCCTTGGCATTGTAGAGATTGTCCGCCACTACGACATCGTATCCGGCATCCAGAAGCTCCACGACGGTATGGCTTCCGATAAATCCTGCGCCGCCTGTTACCAGAATCGTCATATTTACCTCCATGTCCAGGCGTCCCGCGCGGATCCGCGGCCTGACGCCTTCCTGTTCATCATTTTCCGTTTTCCTGCGGGTGGGCAGTGAGCCCCCGGCTCACTCGTCCCCCGAATCGCTCCGGCCCGGCTCGCGCCGGCCGCTTTCTCCAGTCTACACTGTTTTCAGGAAATCTTCAAACTGAATATGTCCCTGTTCGGTGTCCGCAAATACGGCGCAGTGCTCCAGGACCCTGGCAAAGACCAGGCCGATCTCCTTTTCGATGATCCGGTCGAGCACTGTCCGAAGCTGTCCGAAAACGGCGGGGTCCTTCTGACCGGCCAGGGCAGCCGGCTGATAAGCGGGATACTTCTCCAGGAATTCCTCCGCCCAGTCGGCGTGGGGAGCAGTCCTCTCATCCTGCCGCAGGTCCTTTCCCTCCATAATGGCCTGCGCCAGGGCGTCCATCTCTCCGAGCAGGCGGGCGGGCAGGACGGCCAGGCCCATGACCTCGAT
>DGUF01000283.1:14236-19310 GCA_002394525.1 Lachnospiraceae bacterium UBA4317
CGATGTTTTCCTTTTTAATATGATGGAGCTCCTGGTGGGGATGGAAGATCCCCAGAGGATACTGGTCTGTCGTGCGGTTGTTGCGCAGGACCAGGTCGAGCTCAAAGTCCTCTCCCCTCATTCTGGCGATGGGCGTGATGGTGTTGTGGGGTGTCCCGTCCGTAGAGGCCAGAATGCCTGCGCCCTCATCGGAATATCCCCTCCAGCAGCGGAGGATCCTGTCCGCCAGGTCTACGATCCTCTCCGGGTCCCTTCCGTCCAGACGGATGACGGACATGGGCCAGTCGACGATCCCGGCGCGGATATCGGGATAATCATTGAACCGGATTGTCTCCCGGCAGCCTGCCTTTGCCATGGCGAAGGTGTAATTGCCGCCCTGGTAGTGCTCATGAGTCAGGATGGAGCCTCCGACAATGGGCAGGTCGGCGTTGGATCCGATCGTGTAGTGGGGGAACTTCTCCACAAACTGGAAGAGTCTGACAAAGGTATTGCGCTCGATCTTCATGGGCCGGTGCTCTCCGGACAGAACGATGCAGTGCTCATTGTAATAGACATAGGGAGAATACTGCATGTACCACTGCTCTCCCGCGAGGGACAGAGGGATCAGGCGGATATTCTGGCGGGCCGGATGGTCCAGCCTTCCGGCATAGCCCACATTCTGGCTGCAGAGCAGGCATCTGGGATAGGCGGTCCCCTGCTTCTGGGTCAGGGCCGCGGCGATGGCTTTGGGATCCTTTTCCGGCTTGGAGAGGTTGATCGTGATATCCAGATCCCCGTAGCGGGTGGGGGCGATCCACTTCCTGTCCCTGACGATGCGGTAGCGGCGGATGTAATCGCTGTCCCTGCTGAGCTTGTAGAAATAGTCCGTCGCCTCCCGGGGGGACCTCCTGTAGTGGTCCGCAAAGGTCCTGACGACCTCCGAGGGCCTGGGAGTCAGGACACCCATCATCCTGGTGTCAAAAAGGTCCCGGCTGGCGATCCCGTCCTCGATCACGCCGCGGGCGACGGCCTCGTCCAGCAGGGTCTTCAGGATCTGCTCCAGGTCCGCGCCGGGATCCCACCCGGCCTCCTCCGGATCCTGCGGCCTGCCGCTGACGGACGGCCCGTCTGCCGGATCCTCTGCCATCGCGGTGCCGGACAGGAAGTCCTCCGCCCCTGTCTCCTGGAGAGGCATGTAATCTCCGGGCGGATCCGCCTTCAAAAGGTCAAAAAGACTGTTGGCCGCAAAGACCGCGTCCTCTTTTCCGATCAGACCTGTCCGGAGCCCGTAGCGGACCAGCGCGGTCACGGCACCTGTGCAGCCGGCTCCGTTCTCAGGGCCCGTGAAAACCTTTTCTTTATTCTCGCCCATTCCTCTCCTCCATTTCTTTGATCTGCCTTTCGGGCAGCTTTGACATTTTGAGTCCTGCTGAAAGTCCTGACCGAAGGATCGGAGTCCTTCCTTCTCCCTCCGGTACCATCTATTTTGGAAGACATCCGGCAAAAAAGGAATGAACAAAAGTATTCACAATATGTAGAATTGTGGTCTTAAACCCGGGTTCCCATGTTCTATTTTCACAGAAGGCGGCCCCCTTCCGGCAGGCCCGGTTCCCCGCCCCGAAAACGTTCGTACCCGCCGGCTGCGCCTGTTTTTTCTGTATGTATTTAAAGACAATCCAAAAGGGCAGGGACAGCTTGACAAAAGAGCTTCTTCCTCTAATAATAGTGGCGTCAGGACAGCTGACAAGACAGCTGTCTGGTAAAACTTTTACCATTTGGACTGCATATGCAGGAAAGGAAAAAAGAAAAAAATGGAAAAGAAAAATACGAGCTTCCTCAAGCGCAAAAACATTGAGATCTCCGCGCGCCGCTACGGGATCGACGCCCTGGGCGCCATGGCGCAGGGTCTCTTCGCCTCCCTGCTGATCGGGACCATCCTCAATACTCTGGGCACCCAGCTGGGCATCCAGGCCCTGGTCGACGTCGGCGCCTACGCCTCCTCCATGAGCGGAGCGGCCATGGCCGTCGCGATCGGCTATGCCCTGCAGGCCCCTCCCCTGGTCCTCTTCTCCCTGGTCACAGTCGGCAAGGCGGCCAATGAGCTGGGAGGAGCCGGCGGCCCCCTGGCCGTCCTCTTCATCGCGATCATCGCCTCCGAGCTGGGCAAGGCTGTCTCCAAGGAGACCAAAGTGGATATCCTGGTGACCCCCCTGGTGACCATCCTGTCCGGCGTCGGTCTGTCCGCCCTGATCGCTCCCGCGATCGGTGCCGCGGCTTCCAGCGTCGGCGCCATCATCATGTGGGCGACCAATCAGCAGCCCCTGCTGATGGGGATCATCGTCTCCGTCGTCGTGGGCATCGCCCTCACCCTGCCCATCTCCTCCGCGGCCATCTGCGCCGCCCTGGGGCTCACCGGCCTTGCCGGGGGCGCCGCGGTCGCAGGCTGCTGCGCGCAGATGATCGGCTTTGCCTTCATGTCCTTTAAGGAAAATAAGTGGGGCGGCCTGGTCTCCCAGGGCATCGGCACCTCCATGCTCCAGATGGGCAACATCGTCCGCAACCCTTTCATCTGGCTGCCTCCCATCATCACCTCCGCGATCACCGGGCCTCTGGCCACCTGCCTCTTCCGCATGCAGATGAACGGCGCCCCCGTCGCCTCCGGTATGGGGACCTGCGGACTCGTGGGCCAGATCGGCGTCTACACAGGCTGGATCAATGACATCGCGGCCGGCACCAAGGCCGGCATCACAGGTATGGACTGGGTCGGCCTCATCCTGATCTGCTTCGTCCTCCCCGCAGTCCTGACCCCCCTGATCGCCATCCCCTTCCGCAATGCCGGCCTGATCAAGGACGGCGACCTCAAACTTGACTGACAGGCAGCCCTTACATTACCTGTCCTTCACTTCTGAAGCTGCCTGGATCTGATACGGTCTCTGCGGGCCGCCTTCCGGACTGTTAAAAGCACGGGAACCAGTGCCCCGCATCTGAAAACCGCCCCCGCGATATTGTTCGCGGGGGCGGTTTCTTCATTCAACGGCGAATCTCCGGGCTGGATGTCAGGTGAGTCATTGGGAGTCATTGGGAACGGGTGACTCACCCCATGACTCACCCCATGATTTACCTGATCATTTACTCCAGGGTCCGCATCTGCTCGGCGGCCTCTTCCAGAGACTGGCCCAGCCGGCCATACTGCTGGACCAGGTCCTGCATGGTCCCGCGGATGCGGGCGGCGGCCTGAAGGCGGCTGTTCTCCTGCTCCTGGAGGGTGACGATCGTATCCTGGGCTTTTTCCAGGTCCTCTCTGGCGGTCTCAGCCTCCTGCCGGTACTGGAGGGTGTTGGCGGCAAGCTTGTCCGAGAAGTCCTTTTCGAGGGCAGTCAGCTTTTTGCGGGTGTTCTCCTCATTGAGGCGGGAGATATCCGCCTGGGACCGCAGCTTTTTGATCTCCTCGGCGGCCTTGTTCAGCTCCGTCTCCAGCTTCCCGGCCCTGGCATTGGCGGCCTCGAGCTGGCCGGACAGGTCCTGCCTGGTCTCCGTCAGCTCCTTCTGCAGGGAATCCTCCCTCTCCTTGAGGGTCCTGGCGCTGGTCTGGTCCTTTTCCTGGAGCTCCTTCTGGTGCTTTGTCCGGATCTCCTGGACCTCCTGCCGGCTCCGGGTCTGGATGTCCTGGACCTCCTTTTTGCGCTGGGCCTGGAGGTCCTGCACCTCTTTTTTGCGCTGGGACTCGGAAGCTGAAAGCTTCTGCTCCAGATCGGTCCGGGTCCTGGTCAGCTCGGCCTGCAGGCCCTCCCGGGTATCCGCCAGCTCCTGGCGCAGGCGCTGCACGGCCTTGTCCGCCTCGGCCTTGCTGCGGCGCAGGGCATCGAGCTCCTCGGCCAGCTTTTCGGCCCTGCTCTTCTCAGCCCCGAAGCGCTTGGAGGCGGTCGTCTCGGCGGCAGAGGCCCTCTGGGCCTTGTCCCTCAGGCCCTCCGCGTCCGATTCCAGGGCGCTGATCCTGGCCTCGGCCTTCTCGGCGCTGGACCTCAGATCCTCGATCTCCCGTCCCGTGCGGTCGCGGTGGTCCTGCAGTTCCCGGACTTCCTCCTCCAGAGCCAGCACCCTGCTGCGTTCCTTAAAGAAATCATCGGCCAGATTGAGCTGCAGCATCACATTGCGCATATCATTCGGAAGCTTCCAGTATGCCGCATCATCCGTAAAATTTCTGAGCTTTTCATTCAGATAGGCCGCCACCTCGCGCAGATACTCTTCGCTCTCCACGCCGCTGAGTGTGACTGTCTTGCCGCCGATCGTGATATCAATATCGTTTTTTACTCCCATTGCGCATGCCCTCTCTTCTGTGATGATTTTTCGTTCCGGCCCGCGCCCTCCGGTGGAGCACAGTCCGTGACCGATTTTCCTGTGGCTCATCAGCTTTTGCCGCATTCATTTTATTGTAGCACATCCGGCGCCGGTTTGACATCCAACATTCGACTTTGGCCCGGGCCGGGACGCAATGAGTGTTACTGTACACGCCCCTTCATCATTTCCATGCCTTAAAACGGTTTTCCATTGACTTGTACTGAAGAATACTGTATTTTATATTCTGATTTTTTATATTTTCTCCCGACAGCGGACATTTATATAATAATTGTTTATGGAAAGCGGTTTTCCATGTCCTGTTTTCCGCAAGTCTGTCCCGAACATTATTTTTATGGAGAATGACCATGAACTTTTTTAATGTACTGACGCTGTTTGGCGGTCTGGCCATGTTCCTCTACGGCATGAGGCTGATGGGGGACGGGCTCAAGGAGAGTTCGTCCGGAACGCTCAAGCAGGTCATGGAAAATGTGACCAACAATGTTTTCAAGGCCTTTCTGCTGGGCGCCGCTGTCACGGCCCTGATCCAGTCCTCGACGGCCACGATCGTCATCACCTCCGGTCTGGTCGGGGCCGGTCTTTTGACGCTCCGCCAGTCCCTGGGCATCATCATCGGCGCCAATGTCGGCACCACCGTCACGGGCCAGATCATCCGTCTGCTGGATATGAACGCCGAGGGCGGGTCCTGGCTGCAGATCTTCAAGCCCTCCTCCCTGGCCCCGATCGCCCTGATCATCGG
>DGUF01000181.1 GCA_002394525.1 Lachnospiraceae bacterium UBA4317
GCGGCGCCTGCAAGAACAACTTCCTCATGCAGTTCCAGTCCGACCTGATCGACAAGAAGGTCGACCGTCCCGCCTGCGTAGAGACCACGGCTATGGGCGCCTCCTATCTGGCAGGCCTGGCAGTCGGTTTCTGGACCAGCAAGGACGACGTCATCAAGAACTGGGCTCTGGACAAGGAGTTCGAGCCCGGCATGGACGACGCCACCAGACAGGAAGAGCTCAGAGGCTGGAAGCAGGCCGTCAAGGCTACCCTCGGCTGGGCAAAGGAATGATTTTTTCTCTGACCTGACCTGTCACGATCAATGTCCTGACAGAGTCCTGACAGCCGTATAGCTTTACAGCTTTGCAGCGCAGCATTTTTTGAACAGGCAGACAGACCGTCCCGCAGCGCGGGGAAACGATGCGGGGTGAGCGGTCATTTGCATAGAGATCTGTAAAAGTCAATGTAACACATAGCGGCGCCGGGTCCTCCCGGCCCGGCGCAAAACCTGAAAAGGGGGTTTATTATGAGTTATCTGATCAATGAACTTTTCGGTACCATGCTTCTGGTTCTTCTGGGCGACGGTGTCTGCATGAACCTGAATCTGAACAAGTCCGGCCAGAAGGGCGGCACCAGCACCCACGGCGGCATCGGCTGGGGCCTCGCAGTTATGGTTCCCGCCTTTATCTTCGGCAAAGCCACCGGTGCCCACTTCAATCCTTCCGTCACTATCGCCCTGGCAGTACAGGGAAGCCTTTCCTGGAGCCTTGTCCCTATGTACATCATCGGCCAGATGATCGGCGGTTTCCTGGGCGCGGTGATCCTGACAGTCATGTATCATGATCATCTCGCTGCAACACCCGAGAACGATGTCAAGCGCGGCTGCTACTGCACAGCTCCCTCTGTCCGCAACACCGGCCTGAACTTCTTCTCCGAGTTTATCGATACCTTTGTCCTGATGTTCGCAATCTGCGGCATCGGCCAGACTGTTGCAGGCGACAGCGGCCTCAACTATGTCTTCGTATTCGGTATCATCACTGCGATCGGCATGTCCTTCGGCGGCGTGACCGGATATGCCATGAACGCAGCCAGAGACCTGAGCCCTCGTCTCTGCTTCGCACTTCTGTGCCCCGGCGACAACAAGGATCCCGACTGGGGTTATGCATGGATCCCTGTGATCGCTCCTATCTGCGGCGCAGTCGTGGCCGTTCTCGTTTACGGCGCACTTCCTTTCCCCGCATAATTTCGTCGATGCCTGTGCACTGACGTGCTGCGGTATGATCGGAAAGAGCGGACGCGGAGTTTTCCGCGGACAAAACCGGAATGATCCGGAATCGGATCCGGATTTTTCAGAGCCGGTATGTACGCATTTGCGTGTATTCGTAAGAGGCTGAAGAAAAAAAGAGCCTGCCGGAGGCCGGGAAAGTCGGTAAGGACAGGCAGGCAGCAAATGTACCGACCGGATCTGTTTAACAGCGCATGATCAGAAATACCATTGAAAAATGATCTGATTCTGCCTGTGCTTCTATTGTAATAAGTGATTATCGATCATTGCAGAGATGGAGTCAGGCAATCACGAGTACCTTTTCAGAAGAAGGTGCAGGTTGTCCGGCTCCATTTTTGTCCTCAAATACGGAAAAATTGATCGAAAAAAGACAAGGATTCAGCCATACGAAAGGGAAATAGCCCGCCGGACAAAGGGACAGAGGAAGTATCCCGCCATGATTGCCGGCCGAATAGAAAAAGCCCGCCGGACAAAGAAAGAGTCTTTTTCCGGAAAGTGCAGGTATGGCTTGATCAGGAGGAAACAGAGTATGTATGACGTAATTATCATCGGCGCAGGCGTCACGGGGAGCGCGATCGCTCGAGAGCTGTCCCGCTATAAGGTGAATGTCTGTGTCCTGGAAAAAGAAGAGGATGTCTGCTGCGGCACGTCCAAGGCCAACAGCGCCATCATTCACGCCGGTTTCGACGCGGCCGAGGGTTCCCTGATGGCCCGCTTCAATGTGCGCGGCAATGAGATGATGGATGACCTGGCCAGGGATCTGGACATCCCCTTCAGGCGCAACGGCGCCATGGTCGTCTGCATCCACGAGTCCGAGAAGGACGGCCTCAAGGATCTCTATAACCGCGGCATTGCCAACGGGGTCAAGGGCCTGGAGATCCTGGACCGCGACCAGGCCCTGGAAAAAGAGCCCAACCTGTCCGACAAGGTGGTGGCGGCCCTCTATGCCCCCACCAGCGGCATCATCTGTCCCTTCATGCTCAATATCGCCATGGCCGAGAACGCGAATGTCAACGGCGTCGACTTCTTCTTCAATACCGAGGTGGAGGAGCTGATCCCCGCAACCTGCAAAAAGCACGGCAATCCCATCTGGAAGATCCGCACCAGCAACGGCATGTACAAGGCAAAATACGTCATCAACGCGGCCGGTGTCTACGCGGACAAATTCCACAACATGGTCAGCGCGAAAAAAATCCATATCACCCCCAGGCGCGGCGACTACTGCCTGCTGGACAAGACCGTGGGCGGACATGTCAGCCACACCATCTTCCCCCAGCCCACGAAGCTGGGCAAGGGCGTCCTGGTCTCCCCGACCATCCACGGCAACCTGATCGTCGGCCCCACGGCCATCGATGTGGATGACAAGGAAGCCAACAACACGACGGCGGCCGGCATCAACGACCTGATCGCCAAGGCCGGCGACCATGTCAGAAACCTCCCCATCCGCCAGGTCATCACCTCCTTTGCCGGCCTGCGCGCCCATGAGGACGGCCACGAATTTATCATCGGTGAGGTCGAGGACGCTCCCCACTTCATCGACTGCGCCGGCATCGAGTCACCCGGCCTGACCTCTTCCCCTGCCATCGGCGAGTATGTGGGTCAGATGATGAAGGAAAAAATGGGCCTGGAGGAGAAGGAAGACTGGGTCGGGACCCGCAAGGGCATCCTCAATCCCGCGGACCTCTCCCTCGAGGAGCGCAACGAGCTGATCAAAAAAGAGCCCGCCTACGGCCGCATCATCTGCCGCTGTGAGTCTGTCACGGAGGGAGAGATCATCGATGCGATCCACAGACCCCTGGGCGCCCGGTCCCTCGACGGCGTCAAGCGCAGGACACGCGCCGGCATGGGCAGATGCCAGGCAGGCTTCTGCTCGCCCCGCACCATGGAGATCATCAACCGCGAGCTGGGCATTCCCATGGAAAAGATCACCAAATCCGGCGGCGGCTCCAGAATGGTGCTTGAGAGAACGAAAGGAGGTGCACAGTAATGGCTGGTGTGACTTCATATGATATCGTAATCGTCGGCGGAGGCCCCGCCGGCCTGGCCGCTGCTGTCGCAGCCAAAAAGGCAGGCACGGACTCCATCCTCATCATCGAGCGCGACAAGGAGCTGGGCGGCATCCTCAACCAGTGCATCCACAACGGCTTCGGCCT
>DGUF01000147.1 GCA_002394525.1 Lachnospiraceae bacterium UBA4317
CGATACTTTTGACCTTTACATCATACCATGCATATTTGTGAACAGGAGGCCGCGGGCACAGCTATATGTGGAAAAAAAATCAGGACCTGCCTGAAGAGGGCGGAGTCAGGATACCGGATCACGGGCGCTTTGGAAGAAATGCCGCTGAGCCGGGCGAGATTCATGTGGAGAGTGTAAAGGACAAGGCCAGGCACCAGATCATCTTTACGGCGGCGGTCTTTATCCTTCTTTTCTGTATAATGACGGTCAGCGTCTGCCATTATGCCATCGTCAACCAGAGGCGGTTTTTTGACAACGAGTACAACCGCAGGGAGCTGCTCCTGGAGGAGCACAACCGGCGGGGCACCATCTATTCGACGGGAGACTACGACCTGGAGCCCCGGGTCCTGGCGGAATCGGACAACGACAATGTGCGGACCTATCCCTTTGGCGAGCTTTTCTGCCATGTGGTGGGCTTTTCGGTCTACGGCGGGAGCGGGCTCGAGGACTATATGCGCTATGAGCTCATGCACTCCGATATCTCCTTCGGGACCCGCCTGGAGTATGACTCCAGGGATGAGCTCTATCCCGGAAACGACGTCTACACGACCCTGGATCCGGACCTGCAGAAGTATGCCTACGAAGGGCTGGAGGGCTACCGGGGGGCTGTCCTGATCACGGAGGCGCGCACGGGCAAGATCCGGGCCATGGTCTCCAGACCCGGCTTTGATCCGGGGGATCTGGATATGCTCAGGACCCTGCTCAACCAGGATGAGAGCGAGACGGCAAACCTCCTCAACCGCGTCACCCAGGGCGCCTATCCGCCCGGATCGACCTTCAAGATCCTGGATGCCATAGAGCTCCTCCGGGAGGACCCGTCCGCGGATCAGACCTTTTCCTTCGACTGCGTGGACGGCGTCTACGGCGAAGGGGAGGAGAGCATCCACTGCTTTGACTACGAACACCACCATGAGCAGAACCTGGGAGAGGCCTTTGCCCATTCCTGCAACAGCGCCTTCGCCAAGATCGTGGCGGAGGACCTGGACCGGGAGGAATTCAGGTCGACGCTCAGGCGGATGATGTTCAACCAGTCCCTGCCCTATGACCTCCCCAGCATCGACAGCAGCTCCCAGCTGCTCAACGAGGAGGATATCAGCGACAGGGAACTCCTGCAGGTCGCGATCGGACAGGGCTCGACCCTGGTCTCCCCCCTCCACATGAACATGATCACCATGGCCGTCGCCAATGAGGGCGTCCTCATGCGCCCTTACCTGGTGGACAGAGTGGTCAGCGGGGAAGGGACAACCCTGCAGCAGAAGGAACCTGTCAGGGAGGCGTCACTCTTGGACGCAGAGACAGCCGGCAAGGTCCGCGAGCTCATGCGGGGCGTCACCAACGTCCTGACCGACCCGGAGACCGGGGAGAATATCTGGGGGACAGCCAGCGAATTCAACGGCACCAGCTCCTATATGGCCTACGGAAAGACCGGCACGGCCGAGTTCGGGACCGAGGACGACTCCCACGCCTGGTTCACGGGCTTTACGGTGGAGGACCAGGACCGGGAGAACGGGCCCGCCGACCTCTGCATCACGGTCCTGATCGAAGACGGCGGCGTCGGCAGCGACAAGGCGGTACCCGTGGCCAAAAATATCCTGGACCGCTGGTACAGGGAATATAGTCAATAAAAATTGCTTGCATGCAATAAGCGAGTGTGATAATATTTTAATGTTTGCATTGACTAAAAAGTGTATCCGGTCTGCCTGATCTCTGATCCGGGCCTCCGGAGGACGGAAAGGATATGGAAAAATGAGTGTATTGCGTATTGTACTGACTGTTATTATGATCATCGTCAGTATTATCATGACCGTGATCATCCTGATGCAGGAGGGAAAGTCGCAGGGACTTGGCGCGATCGCAGGGACCAACGATACTTACTGGGGCAAAAACAAGGGCCGGTCCGCCGAGGGCATGCTCGTCCGCTTCACGACGGGTATGGTCGTCCTCTTCTTTGTCCTGGCGATCCTGCTCAACATGCACCTCCTCTGAGGCGGTCAGTCCCGTATTCGGACATATTCGTAAAAAGAGAATCTGCACGGAACGGATTCGGAATGCTAAAACGTGAATTGCGGCACCCGGAAGGGTGCCGTTTCTCATCTGTAATCTGAGGGGATCGATATGGCGGATAACAAATCCTTCAAGCTGGTTGCCAACAACAAAAAGGCATACCACGATTATTTTATCGAAGAAAAATATGAGTGCGGCATCGAGCTCTTCGGAACAGAGGTCAAATCGATCCGGATGGGAAAGTGCAGCATCAAGGAGGCCTATGTCCAGGTCACCGGCGGCCAGGCCTACATCGAGGGAATGAATATCAGTCCCTATGAGAAGGGCAATATCTTTAACCGGGAGCCCCTGCGGAGGCGCCGCCTTCTGCTGCACAAAAAGGAGATCCTCCGCCTGCAGGGCCAGGTCCAGGCCAAGGGCTATACGATCATGCCCCTCCAGGTCTATTTCAAAAAGGGCCTGGTCAAGATCGAGATCGGACTGGCCAGAGGCAAAAAGCTCTACGACAAGAGAGATGACCTCAGGAAAAAGGCGCTCAGACGGGAGACGGAGAGAGAGTACAGAAATCAGCTCAAGCTCTGATCCCCGGCCCTGACCCGCCGCGTGGGGCCCGGCCCCGCGGGATACAGACGCCTTTTGTTTCCCTGCG
>DGUF01000199.1:0-3953 GCA_002394525.1 Lachnospiraceae bacterium UBA4317
GAGACCATGAGCGTCGAGCGCAGGAACATCCTCAAAGCCTATGGCGCGGAGATCGTCCTGACCGAGGGCGCCAAGGGTATGAAGGGCGCGATCGCGAAGGCAGAGGAGCTGGCGAAGGAGATTCCGGGCGGCTTTATCCCCGGCCAGTTCGTCAATCCCGCCAACCCCGCTGTCCACAGGGCGACCACAGGCCCCGAGATCTGGAATGACACGGACGGAAAGGTGGACATCTTTATCGCGGGTGTCGGCACGGGCGGTACCCTGACCGGTACGGGCGAATATCTCAAGTCGCAGAATCCCGACGTGAAGATCGTCGCCCTGGAGCCGGAGGATTCCCCGGTCCTGTCCGAGGGACGCGCGGGAGCCCACAAGATCCAGGGCATCGGCGCGGGCTTCGTGCCGGACGTTCTCAACACGGAAGTTTATGATGAGATCTTCAAGGCCTCCGGAGACGACTCCTTTGCGGCGGCCAAACTCCTGGCCAAAAAAGAAGGCATCTCCGTCGGTATTTCCTCCGGCGCGGCCCTGCACGGGGCGATCGAACTCGCGAAGCGGCCGGAGAACAAGGGCAAGGTCATCGTCGCCCTCCTGCCCGACAGCGGCGACCGCTACTATTCCACAGCCCTTTTTACGGACTGACGGGTGTCAATTGCCCGACGGCGGCTGACGCTGTTGTTCCACAGCTCTTTTTACGGACTGACGGATGTCAATTGCCCCGAACGGGACAGGAGGCTGGCGGCGTGGCCCCGCAGGGCACGGCCAGTGATGACATAGAATACAGGTCTTCGAAGGGACCGGAAAGCCATGTGCTTTCCGGTCTTTTTTCTGTGCGCTGTCTGCGCTTCTTTTCTGTGCGCTGTCTGCACTTCTTTTCTGTGCGCTGTCTGCGCTTCTTTTCTGTGCGCTGTCTGTGCTTTTTGAGGAATTTCCCCGGGCATGGCTGCCTGCTGATACTTCCGGAGATTGCGGCTTTTGTGAATGCGCAAATGATATGACATATATAGATGAACAACATATTGTATATGGTTGAAGAAGATATACAGTTGGTATATAATATAAAAACTATGTGTGCGTAAATACAAAATTACACACATTAATTAACACAACACAGTTACATCCACAAAAGCGCAGGGTGGCTGATGTGCGGAGCGTCGCACCGGCCCCGGCGAAAAGTACGTTTGCATTACAGCGGTATTGTTCCTGTTTATTTTCTGTCGCGCGGGATTCCTGACCTCAGTCGGGAAGCCGGGCGCTCAGCTGAGACCCTTGTTGAAATTCTCAATCCCTTCTCTATGGAAATCGCCGTGGAATACAATGTGCCTTTTGCTTTATTGCACAGGGTGTTCCTCCCGGCACATTCTGTCTGCTGCATCGCGCAGGAAACGCTCCGGAACGGAGATTTTATCTTATGAATCCCAAAACGATCAGTTACATAATCAAGCGCCTGATCCTTGCTGTTTTCACGGTGTGGGTCGTTTTTACGCTGACCTTTTTTATCATGCACGCGGTGCCGGGCGGTCCCTTTGTCGGTGAAAAGGCCATTTCCAAGGCTGCCCAGCAGGCTCTGGAAGCCAAGTACGGACTGGACAAGCCGCTGAGCACTCAGTATTTCACCTATTTGAATGATGTGGTCCACCTGCGCTTCGGCCCTTCGCTCAAGCAGAGGGGGCGCATGGTCATCGACATCATGGGAGACGGCCTCAAGACCAGCGCCAAGCTGGGTGTCATCGCGGCTGTGCTGGCCCTGGTCTGCGGAGTTGTCCTGGGAGCCTGCGCTGCCCTGAACAGAAATACCATCCCCGACAGGATCATTATGGTCATCACGACGGCCTTTGTCTCCATGCCGTCCTTTATCATGGGGTCCCTGCTCCTGGTCATTTTCGCCATCAGGCTCCATGTGCTGCCGGCCAACGGCGCGGAGGCCGGAGGCCTGATCCTGCCGGTCATCACGCTCATGCTCTATCCCATGGCCTACATCACCAGGCTGACGCGGTCGTCCATGCTGGATGTCCTGGGGCAGGACTACATCCGGACAGCAAAAGCCAAGGGCGTGCCCGCCAACAAGATCATCTTCGGCCACGCGCTCAAGAATTCCCTGATCCCGGTCATCACCTATTTTGGTCCCATGCTGGCCTATATCGTCACCGGCTCCCTGGTCGTCGAGCAGATCTTTGCCGTGCCCGGGATCGGCAGGGCCTTTGTCAGCAGCATCATCAACCGTGACTACATGATGATCATGGGCACCACGATCGTGCTGGCGACCCTGATCGTCGTCATGAACCTGATCAGTGACATCATGTACAAGGTCGTCGATCCCAGGATCACCCTGGAGTAATTTTGATCTGGAGGAAAAATGGACAGCAATCTGAAAAAACTGAGCATGCAGGTGAATGTGGATGACCTGCTGCCGGCAAGCGAAGAAGAAAAGGAATACATGGTCAAGATGCGGCCCTCCACGACCGCTTTTCAGGACGGCCTCCGGCGGCTGAAAAAGAACAAGGTCGCCATGGTGAGCTTTTTTATCATCGTGCTCATCACGGTCTCCTCGATCCTGGTGCCCATGTTCTGGCCCTATAAATATGAATCCATGCTGGGTATCGTCCCCGGAAAGCCCGTGGACGCATCCTTTAACAACCTCAAGCCCTTTGAATATTCGACCTCGGAGGAGGCCAGGATCGAGGCGGGAGAGAAGGTCTTCCCCCATGTGTTCGGCACGGACTCCTCGGGGCGCGACTATTTTATCCGCGTGATCTACGGAACCCGCATTTCCCTGGCGGTCGGCTTTTTTGCCAGTATCATCGTCCTGGTCATCGGCCTGGTCGTCGGCTCGGTGGCCGGCTACGCGGGAGGTATGGTGGATATCATCATCATGAGGATCGTCGATATCATCTACTCGCTCCCCGACATGCTGATGGTCATCCTGCTGGCCTCCGTCCTGCGTGAACCGCTGGGCAAGGCCCTGGAGGGGACCGTCCTGGAGAAGATCGGATCCAATATCATCTCCCTCTTCATCATCTTCGCGCTGCTCTACTGGGTCTCCATGTCCCGCCTGATCCGCGGCCAGATCCTGTCCCTGCGCGAACAGGAATACGTCCTTGCCGCCCAGGCCAGCGGGGCAAAGGCCGGCTGGGTCATCCGCAAGCACCTGATCCCCAACTCGATCTCGGTCATCGTCATTTCGACGGCCCTGCAGATCCCCAACGCGATCTTTACCGAGAGCTACCTGTCCTTCCTGGGCCTGGGCGTCAACGCCCCCATGCCCTCGCTGGGTTCTCTCGCTTCCGACGCGCTCAACGGACTTAAGTCCTATCCCTACCGCCTGGTCATCCCGGCCCTGGTGATCTCCCTGATCGTGCTCTCCCTCAACCTCTTTGGCGACGGCCTGCGCGATGCCTTCGATCCCAAGCTGAACGGATAATACGGCACAGTACCTGACAGCTGAAAAGGTTATAGCTGTCAGCCACAAAAGAGGAAAAACAATGGCTCTATTAGAAGTAAAAGACCTGCACACCTCCTTTTTTACCGATGCGGGCGAGGTGCGCGCAGTGAACGGCGTTTCTTTCAATCTCGAACGCGGAAAGGTCCTGGGGATCGTGGGCGAATCCGGCTCCGGCAAATCGGTGACGGCCTACTCGATCATGCAGATCCTGGCATCCACCGGAAAGATCGTCTCCGGCTCCATCAAGTATGACGGACAGGAGCTGGTCGGCGCCGACGAAAAGGTCATGAAAAATATCCGCGGCAACAAGATCTCCATCATATTCCAGGATCCCATGACCAGCCTCAACCCGACCTATACGATCGGAAAGCAGCTGATGGAAGCCATCCTGCTGCACACGGACCGCAACAAAAAGGAGGCCTGGGACAGGGCAGTGGAGATGCTGCGCCTGGTCAACGTCAATGAACCGGAAAAGAGGATGAAGCAGTATCCCTTTGAGTTTTCCGGCGGCATG
>DGUF01000199.1:4035-18350 GCA_002394525.1 Lachnospiraceae bacterium UBA4317
TCGCCATGGCCCTGGCCTGCGAGCCCGACATCCTGATCGCCGACGAACCGACGACGGCCCTGGACGTGACCATCCAGGCCGGCATTCTGGAGCTCATGAAGGATATCCAGAGGGAAATGGGCATGGCCATCATCATGATCACCCATGACCTGGGCGTCGTAGCCCAGCTCTGCGACGAGGTCGTCGTCATGTACGCGGGCTCCATCTGTGAGCAGGGCACGGCCGATGAGATCTTTTATAACCCCTGTCACGAATATACCAAGGGCCTGCTCCGCTCCATCCCGACAACAGGAAACGAGGGACAGAGACTGCAGCCTATCACCGGAACCCCGATCGACCTGCTGAACATGCCCAAGGGCTGCGCCTTCGCGCCCCGCTGTGACGCCGCCATGAAGATCTGCATCCGCGAATCCTGCCAGAGGTTCCAGATCAACGACGACCACCAGGCCGCCTGCTGGATAAATGTACGAAAAGCAGCCGACCAGAGCTGATGCGGGCTATAAGGAGTAATCAATGAGCAATCAGAACAACAACGGCGAGCCGCTCATCCGGGTCAGCCATCTCAAACAATATTTCCCGATCAACACGGGATTTTTCCAGACAAAACCCCTCAAGGCCGTGGACGATATCTCCTTTGATATCAGAGAGGGAGAGACCCTGGGCCTGGTCGGCGAGTCCGGCTGCGGCAAGACCACGGCCGGCAGGACCATCCTGCATCTCTACAAGCCCACGGGCGGCGAGGTGATCTACCGCGGAAAGCCCGTCCGCACCCAGAAGGACATCGAGGATTTCCGCGCCAAGGCGACCATGGTCTTTCAGGATCCCTATTCCTCACTGGATCCCCGCATGACGGTCGCGGATATCATCGGCGAGCCCCTGGATGTCCGCCGTATGTACAAGACGAAGGAGGAGCGCCGGGAGAGGATCCTGGAGCTCATGGCCCACGTCGGACTCAACTCCGAGCACGCGGCCCGCTATGCCCATGAATTTTCGGGCGGACAGCGCCAGAGGGTCGGCATCGCGAGGGCCCTGGCAGTCAGGCCCGACTTTATCGTCTGCGACGAGCCGGTCTCCGCGCTTGACGTCTCCATCCAGGCCCAGGTCATCAACATGTTCGATGAGCTGCAGGAAAAGCTGGGCCTGACCTACCTCTTCATCGCCCATGACCTCCTGGTCGTGCGCCATATTTCCGACCGGATCGCGGTCATGTACCTGGGCCATATGGTCGAGCTGGCGGATGCCAATGAGATCTATGACAGGCCCCTGCACCCCTACACCAGGGCCCTGATCTCGGCGGTGCCGGTGCCGGATCCCGTGAAGGCCCGGGCCAACCAGAGGATCGAGATGACCGGCGAGATCCCAAGCCCCCTGAACGCGCCTCCCGGATGCCCCTTCCACACGCGCTGCCCTTACGCAAAGGAGTCCTGTAAGGAGAGCATGCCGGAGCTGCGGGAGATCGAGAAGGGCCGCTTCGTGGCCTGCCACCGGATCGAGGAGATCGGCTGATCCGGCGGGACCGGTCCCCGGTTTTCCCTGTTTTTTCTATCATTTCATATCGTAAAAGTTCTGCGGGCGCGGCCCTTCACCTGCTTTTTGCAGGCGGGGTAGACCGCAGTGGCTTTGGAAAGGCGGCGCAGGATTCCTGCGCTGTCTGCAGTTGCGTCTCTGCTTTTTTCAGCCCGGGCGGCAGCTGCGTGTAACTTTGGCTTGGAGGCTCCTTTACGGTCCGAAAAGCCTGGATTCTTTTGCCGGCATGGAAAAAGAAGAGCATTTTTTACCATGCGGCAGAGTAGTTTTTTAGGGAGGAAATCATGAAAAGATTACTTGCACTTGCTCTGTGCGCCATGATGACCATCAGCCTGTGTGCCTGCGGTGATTCCGCGGCCAACGGCGGCGGCAGCGCGGCGGCGGGCGCGACCGGCGAAGCAGCTGCCGAAGCAGTGGCTGAGGAAGAGGGCGGAGAAGCCGCCCCTGCCGAGGTCGATGAGTCTCTGGTCGCAGCGGACGGAATCAATGTCTGCATCGCGTCCGAGCCCGACAACATCGATCCCGCTCTCAACAGTTCGGTCGACGGCGCAACTCTGATCCTGCACACCTTTGCCGGCCTGGCAAAGTGGGAGCAGGAGGGCGACGGCTCCTACAAGATCGTTCCTGACTGCGCTCAGGAGCTGGTCGAAGGAAAAGAAAACGAGGACGGCACGGTCACTTATACCTATACCCTGCTCGACGGCCTCAAATGGTCCGACGGACAGCCCCTGACAGCCGGCGACTTCGAGTTTGCCTGGAAGCGCGCGGCAGACCCCAAGACCGCTTCCGACTACGGCTACATGTTTGACCAGGTCGTCGGATATGACGAGATGACCGAGCAGAAGGAGACCGGCAAGACCAACGAGGACGGCACTCCCGAGATGGAGTATGTCAATCCCGATCCCGAACTGCTGGCCATCAAGGCTGTGGATGACAAGACTCTGGAAGTCACGACCAAGCAGATGGTCCCTTACTGGAACGAGCTTCTTGCCTTCCCGACCTACATGCCTGTCCGCAAGGATGTCGTTGAGAACGAAGCATGGGCGACCGATCCCTCCACCTACATCGGCAACGGCCCCTACACCATGACTGCATGGCAGCACAACAGTGTCATCACCATGAAGAAGAACGAGAGCTTCCATGATGCCGCCAAGGTCACCATGCCCGCCATCAACTTCTACATGTCCGACGATGCCAACAACATGCTGACCAACTTCGAGAACGGCTCCTGGAAGCTGATCGACGATGTCCCGACCAATGAGATCGCTGCTCTGAAGGAGCAGTATCCCGACGAGTTCGTCGTCACCGGCCAGCTGGGAACCTACTATGTCGGCTGGAATGTCAATGAGGACATCCTGCCCAAGGATTCCGGTCTTGAGGGCAAGGAGGCCGAGGAGGCCCGCGCCGAGATCCGCAATGCCCTGTCCCTGCTCTTTGACCGCAACTACATCGTTGAGCAGATCGCTCAGGGCGGACAGACTCCTGCCTCCTCCTTCGTCTCCAGCGGCCTGACAGACGCTGACGGCAAGACCGATTTCTCCGCCAACGCCGGCCACAACGACGGCTTTGCCGGTTACTACCAGGTGGCTCCCGAGGCTCTTCAGAGTAACTTTGCAGCCGCAATCGAAGTCCTGAAGAAATACTATGAGTTCGACGAGGCGACCCAGACTGTCAAGAACTTCCCGACTCTGACCTACCTCTACAACACCAGCGATGCCCACAAGGCCATCGCCGAGTACCTGCAGAGCGCCTTCGCCTCTGTCGGCATCACCATGAACCTGGAGAACCAGGAGTGGAACACCTTCCTCAACACCAGGAAGGCCGGTGACTACTCCATCGCCCGCAACGGCTGGCTCTGCGATTACAACGACCCCATCTCCATGCTGGATATGTGGATCACCAACTCCGGCAACAACGACTGCCAGCTGGGCAAGGGTGCCCACAAGAACACAAAGGCCTACAGCCTCGACCTGACAGACCTGGGCTATGACACCAAGGTCGTGGACGGCACATGGGCGGAGACCTACGATGTCCTGGTCGCAGACATCAAGAGCTGCACAGACACTGAGAAGCGCTATGAGTTGATGCACAGAGCAGAGGACCTGCTCATGAGCACCGGCGCCATCTGCCCCCTCTACTACTACACCGACCTCTACATGCTGGACAAGAGCGTCAAGGGCTTCTTCAGCACCCCTCTGGGCTTCAAGTACTTCATGTACTGCACCGTAGAGGAATAATCAGGGAATAAAAAAGTCTTAAAAGACGCCTCACGCGCCCTGTCTGCCACAAGCTCCGGAGCTTTGACGGCAGCAGGGGCTGACAACTGAAAAAACGGCATTCCGCAGACAGCTGCTGCCTGCGGGATGCCGTTTTTTTGTGCGCTGTTTTCCCGGCTGTTTTTTATAGATGAAGTCAGCCGGAGAGATTATAATGGAGGACAGGACGGCCGGAAGCGGCTGCCGGCCGGCTTCCTGAAATTTACTGGTTTTTCCGGACCTGTCCGCTGCAGCTTGTCCGGAGGCATGTTCCAGACCATTAACCCAGGCGTTTTTCTCAGATTGGAGGCAGCAGTATGCCCTTTCAGATCATCAGAAATGACATCACAAAAGTCCGCGCGGACGCGATCGTCAATACAGCCAACCCGGAGCCTGTCTACGGAGGCGGGACAGACGCGGCGATCTATCGCGCCGCGGGAGAGGAGAAGCTCCTGCGGGAGAGGAGAAAGATCGGCAGGATCAATGCCGGTGAGGTCGCTGTGACACCGGCCTTCGGCCTGCAGGCAAAGTATATCATCCATACGGTGGGGCCTGTCTGGATCGACGGGAACCACAGGGAATATGAGCTTCTGGCCTCCTGCTACCGCAAGTCCCTGCTGATCGCCAGGCAGTTGGAATGCAAAAGCATAGCCTTTCCCCTGATCTCCACTGGAGTCTACGGCTTTCCAAAGGACAAAGCCCTGGATATCGCCCTGGACCAGATCTCTGCCTTTATGGAGGATTCGGAGATGGACGTGACCCTGGTGGTCTTCGACCGCAGGGCCTTTGACCTGTCCGCGTCCCTGCAGGAGGGGGTCAGGCAGTTCATCAATGAAAATTATGTCGCCGCCCGGGAAGACGAAGAGTACGGGGAAGGGGGCCTGGCCGCGCATGTCCGGAACCGGCGCAGGAGGAGGGACAGCGATGCCGGCCGCTCCGCGGGCCGTCCGTCCAGGGGGCTTCGCGACCTGCTCCGGGAGACGGGTGAGCGGTGGCGCAGAAAGCCCGGCCCGGACAAAGAGGCGGGGGGCCGCCCCTCCTATTCCGTGCAGGACAGCGGCTTCTTTGCGGAGGAGGAGTATCCGGAAGAATATGAGATGAGTTTTTCCGGGACCTGGGACCTGGAATCGTCAGCGCTTCCGGACTCTGCGCCGCAGGCGGAGTCGGACTCTGTCCCGCAGGCAGGGTCGGAAGCTGCTTCGCAGGCAGGACCCGGACCCGCTCCGCGGAAGGAGTTCCGGATCGAGAGCCCTTCCCCCGCCAGGCAGAGGAGCCTGCAGGATGTCATGGCCCATGTGGGAGAGTCCTTCCGGGACCGCCTGCTGAGGCTGATCGATGAGCGGGGCCTGACCGATGCCCAGGTCTACAAGCGGGCCAACCTGGACCGCAAGCTCTTCTCCAAGATCCGCTGCAACGCGGACTATACGCCCAAACGAAAGACCGCGATCTCCCTGGCCGTGGCCCTGGAGCTCAACATGGACGAAACGACCGACCTGCTCAGGAGCGCCGGCATCGCCCTGTCCCCGGGAAGCCGCTTTGACCTGATCATTTCCTACTGTATACAGAACGGGATCTATGATATCTACCGGATCAATGCCCTCCTGTTTGACTATGACCAGCCGCTCCTGGGGGCCTGAACCGGGGCCTCATGCCTGCGCGGAGAGCATCCTCAGGCTGCAGAGAATGACCTGCGTGCTTCCGGGGCCTGAGCCGGAGCCTCATGCCTGCGCGGAGAAGCAGCTGCTTCCGGGATTCTGAAAGGCTTCCGGCGGCCGGGCGGAGGCCTGAAACAGCGTGACGCCCCGGTTTCAGGTGTCGCTTTGGAAGCGACCATTTCCCGCCGGCTTTCTGTTATCCTTTGATCATCCGATAAAGAAACAACCCGAATGAAAAAAGGAGGCAGAGATTATGAGAAAGGGACTGACAGAACTGGTTTTTATCCTGGACCGCAGCGGGTCCATGCAGGGACTGGAGAAGGATACGATCGGCGGCTTTAACAGCATGATCGAAAAGCAGAAGAAGGAGGACGGCGAGGCCCTGGTCTCCACTGTTCTCTTTGACGACGCGGCAGAGGTGATCTACGACCGCACCGATATCGGCAGGGTCGAACCCATGACGGACAGACAGTACTATGTGCGCGGCTGTACGGCCCTGCTGGACGCTGTCGGCGGAGCCATCCACCACATCGGGAACGTGCACAAGTATGCCCGCGAGGAGGACGTCCCGGAGAAGACCATTTTTATCATTACGACGGACGGCATGGAGAATGCCAGCCGCAGGTACAGCTATGACAAGGTCCAGCGGATGATCGAGAGACAGAAGGAAAAATACCACTGGGAATTCCTCTTTCTCGGCGCCAACATTGACGCGGTCAGGGAGGCCGCAAGGCTCGGGATCTCCGGCAGCCGGGCGGCAAACTATGTGCACGACAGCAAGGGGACGCAGCTGAACTACGATGTCCTCTCCGGGGTCGTCTCCAGGGCCCGCGCCTCCGGCAGCGCTGAGGAGATGAACGCCTATCTCGACAGCGACGAGGCCATGGCCCCGATCCGGGAGGACTTCCGCAGGCGCAGCCGCGGCCGCAGATAAGGCGGCGGGACTGTCTGCTTTGGCCCCTTCGAGCGGACGTGGACTATGATACCCCATGGCAGGCCGGCGTTGACAGCGGCCGGTCTACCCGATAAGATACCTGTCGGAGGCAGAAATGCTTCCGTCAGGTTTTTTGTGCGTGTTTTTGCATGTGTGTTTTTATATGCGGATTTTTTTGTGCGTGTTTTTATAAGCATGTTTTATATTAGTGTTGTGAACGGAGGTCATAGCCGCAGATATGAACAAGGGTAAACTGTATGTGATCGAAGGCCTGGACGGCTCCGGAAAGGCGACCCAGGCTGAGATGCTCTATAAAAAGCTGACGGACCTGGGCCTGCCCGTCCGCAGGGTCTCCTTCCCAAACTACGAGTCGGATTCCTCTGCCCCGGTCAGGATGTACCTGCGCGGGGATTTCGGGACGGACCCCTATGCGGTCAACGCCTACGCCGCCTCCAGCTTCTACGCGGTCGACCGCTATGCCGGTTACAAGGCGGACTGGGGGGCTTTTTATGAATCCGGCGGGATCATCATAGCGGACCGCTATACGACCTCCAATGCCGTCCACCAGTGCTCCAAGCTGCCTGAGGAGGAGTGGGAGGAATATCTGGACTGGCTCTTCCATTATGAATATGACCTGCTGGGGATCCCCGCCCCGGACGCGGTCATCTATCTGGAGGTGGAACCGGAGATCTCCCAGAAGCTGATGGCCGTCCGCTACAGGGGGGATGAAAAAAAGAAGGATATCCATGAGCGCAACGTGGATTATCTGGAGAGATCCGCCAGGGCGGCCTCCTACTGCTGCCGGAAGCTGGGCTGGAAGCTCGTGCGATGCACCCGGGACGGGGCCATGAGGTCCCCGGAGGAGATCGCGGAGGAGATCGGAAGCTGTCTGTTCCCCTTGTCAGCAGGCTGTTGAAAACGCTATAATAATATGTTACAGAGGAGCAGTCTGCAGGGGACGCAGGCGGCCGCGCGTGCGGCCGGATATTTGCAGGAAGGAAATACACCATGCCGATCAGACGAAAAAAGGTTGCGGAAGACATCAAGCATCTGGTTCTGGTAGTCGATGATGAGCAGATCAACCGGGAGCTCCTGGGATATATCCTATCTTCAGACTTTGACGTGATCTATGCCTGTGACGGCATGGAGGCCATGCAGAAGATCCACGAGCATCAGAGCATGCTCTCTCTTGTGCTGCTCGATCTGAAGATGCCGGTCATGGACGGCTTCGCCGTGCTCGCAAGGATGCGGGAGGAACAGCTCCTCTCCAGGATCCCTGTGATCGTCCTGACCTCGGAGAAGCAGGCAGAGGTCAAAAGCCTTCGGGCGGGCGCGGTCGACTTTATCACCAAGCCCTATGATCTCCCGGAAGTCATCCTGGCCAGGGTCCAGCGCAACATCGACCTGGCCGAGGACTCCAAGATCATTCAGGCGACGGAATACGACGGCCTGACAGGACTTTATATGCGGGAATATTTTCACCAGTACGCCGCCCAGCTCGACCAGTACCACGCGGAGCTGCCCATGGACGCGCTAACCCTCAATATCAATCACTTCCACCTGATCAACGAGCTCAACGGCAAGGAATACGGGGACAAGGTCCTGCGCCAGATCGGCGACGACCTCCGCGCCGGCCTGCAGAACGTCCGGGGCCTGGCCAGCCGGACAACGGCCGACAATTTTTACATTTACTGCGAGCACAGGGACAGCTATGAGAAATTGATGAACCAGCTGCAGGCAGGCATATCCGACCTCCTCCACAGCGACCGCATCAGCCTCCGCCTGGGCGTCTATCCGAACGTGGACAAGACCGTCGACGTCGAGCGCAGGTTTGACCGGGCCCAGCTGGCCTGCAATACCATCCGCGGCAATTATACCCAGTCCATCGCCTATTACGACCAGGCCCTCTATGAAAAAGAGATCTTTTCGGAGCACCTGATCGAAGACATCGACGAGGCGATCGAAAAGAAGCATCTCAAAGTCTACTACCAGCCCAAATACGGGATCCAGGGCAGCAGACCGGTCCTGCAGAGTGCCGAGGCCCTGATCCGCTGGATCCACCCCACGATCGGCATGATCAGCCCGGGCATGTTCATCCCCCTGTTTGAAGAGAACGGCCTGATCCGCAAGCTGGACCGCTTTGTCTGGAGAGAGGCGGCAGCCCAGATCGCCGCCTGGAAGGAAAAGTTCGGCAGGATCATCCCGGTCTCCGTCAATGTGTCCCGCATCGACATCTATGACCCCTCCCTCCCGGAGGAGTTCAGTGCCCTGATGAAGGACCACCTGCTGGCGCCCGCGGACTATCTCCTGGAGATCACCGAAAGCGCCTACTCGGAGGAATCAGACCAGCTGATCAGCTCTGTGGAAAAGCTCCGCAGCCTGGGCTTCAAAGTCGAGATGGATGACTTCGGCTCCGGCTACTCCTCCCTCAACACCCTTTCCATCCTCCCCATCGATGTCCTCAAGCTGGATATGGGCTTTGTCAAGGAGGTCGATACCGACCCCAGAAAACACCGCCTGGTCGAGATCATCATGGAGATCGCCAAATACCTGGCCGTGCCTATGATCGCCGAGGGCGTCGAGACCGCACCGCAGCTGGAGAGCCTGCGGGCCCTGGGCTGCGACATCGTGCAGGGCTACTACTTCTCCAGGCCCCTGCCGCCTGAGGAATTTGAAAAACTGATTACGGATGAAGCCGGGAGACCGGCCTGACCTGAGTCGGGGGACGAACTGTCGTCCCCCGACTTTTCGCGCCTCCTGGCCTCTGCGCCCCCCGATTCATGCCGTCCCCGGCTCGCTCCCCCCTCCTTCACTCTGTGCCTTTCCCACTGATTTATACAAAAAAGCCAAAATATACATCACACTTTCACTTAGGGCTTGTTTTGTCAGGCATAGTTCAGTATAATATCACTGCGCTGTGATAAATAACTAAATCACCGGGCGCCGGCCGGCTGAATCATCAGCCGGATAACAATTGGAATAGTGACGGGAGGATTAGAAATGAAAAAGAAGATAGCAGTTTTACTGGCAGGCGTTCTGTGCGCGGGTCTGCTCACTGCCTGCGGCGGTTCGGGAAGCGCGGGTTCCTCCGCTCCGGCAGCCACAGACGCAGCAAAGGAAGAGACGGAAGAGACTGTAGAGGCCACGGACGCTGCAGGAACGGCGGAAGCCCCCGCGGCAGAGGAAGGCAGGACATTTACTGTGGGATTTGACGCGGAATATCCGCCTTATGGCTATAAGGATGAGGAGACCGGTGATTATACGGGCTTTGACCTTGAACTGGCCCAGGAGGTCTGCAACCGCCGCGGCTGGACCCTGGTCAAGCAGCCGATCGACTGGGACGCCAAGGATATGGAGATCAACTCCGGTGCCATCGACTGCCTCTGGAACGGTATGACCTACACGGGACGTGAAGAGGATTACACCTGGAGTGAGCCCTATGTAGACAATTCCATTGTCATCGCCGTCAATGCCGATTCCGATATCCAGACCAAAGCGGACCTGGCCGGCAAGATGGTCGTCGCTCAGGCGGCTTCCTCTGCGGACACTGCCCTGGTCAATGATCCCGGCGACGGCTCCAACGACGAGAACCTCAAGCTCAGGGAGAGCTTTGCCGGCTACGAGACCATCAAGGACTACAATGACGCCTTCATGCAGATGGCGGCCGGTGTCTATGATGCCATCGCTGTCGATATCGGTGTCGCCCAGTACCAGCTGGCCGCCAACGAGGGCAAGTACAGGATTCTGGAGGAGCCCCTCTCCACAGAGCAGTACGCGATCGCCTTCGCCAAGGGCAATGAAGAGCTGCGCGACCAGGTCCAGGAGACCCTGAATGAAATGGCCGCCGACGGCACGGTGGAAAAGATTGTCGCCAACTACGCGGATTACAACCTGCCCGAAATGCTGATCATCGGCAAGTAAACTCTTTATTCTTTACACGGGTCTGACAGGACGCCTGCGGGCCGGCCCTTTCCCATGGAGGGGCCGGAACCTGCAGGCGGCTTTTGCGCAGAATGTTCATTCCTGTCCCTTCACGAACCTACCGTCCACAAAAGCAGAGGAATACTACATGGAATTTGTATCAATCGTACAGCAGATCATCGGCGGATTTGGAACCACGCTGTTCATTTTCTTTTTCACACTTCTTTTCTCAATGCCTCTGGGCATCCTGTTCGCCCTGGCCAGAATGAGTAAATTCAAGCCCCTCAACCTTTTCATGCAGGTGTGCATCTCGATCCTGCGCGGAACCCCCCTCATGCTGCAGCTGATCGTGGTCTTCTTTATGCCCTATTATGTGTTCGGCATCAAGCTTTCCACCAGCTGGCGCGTCTATGCGGCCCTGATCGGCTTTTCGGTCAACTACGCGGCCTATTTCGGGGAGATCTTCCGGGCCGGGATCCAGGCCGTACCGATCGGCCAGCACGAGGCCGCAGAGGTCCTGGGCTTCACGAAGGCGCAGACCTTCTGGAAGATCGTCTTTCCCCAGATGGTCAAGCGGGTCGTCCCCCCTGTGACCAACGAAGTGATCACCCTGGTCAAGGACACCTCCATGGCATTCGCGATCGCCTATGCCGAGATGTTCACCATGGCAAAGCAGGTGGCGGCGGCCCAGTCCAACATCATGCCCCTCTTTGTCGCCGGCCTGTTTTATTACATCTTTAACAGCTTAGTCGCATGGGTCATGGGCAGAGTGGAAAAGAGCCTGTCCTATTTTGAGTAAGGAGGAGAGCATGAGCCTGTTTGAGATCAACAATGTGAGAAAGACATTCGGCAGCCTGACCGTCCTCCACGACATCTCCGTCTCCGTCAACGAAGGCGAGGTCGTCGCCATCATCGGCCCCTCGGGCAGCGGCAAATCCACCCTGCTCCGCTGCGCGACCATGCTGGAGACCATGGACAGCGGCTCCCTGATCTACCTGGGAGAGAAGGCGGCCGACAACAACGCCGAGGGAAAGACAGTCTATGCCTCCCCCGCCGACCTGCGCAGGATCAAGGGATATTTCGGCCTCGTCTTCCAGAATTTCAACCTCTTTCCCCACTTCTCGGTCCTCCGCAACCTGACCGAGGCCCCGATCCATGTCCAGAAAAGAGAACGGGCAGAGGTGGAAAAGGAGGCCATGGAGCTTCTGCGCAAGATGGGCCTGGAGGGCAAGGAACACGCCTACCCCCAGCAGCTCTCCGGCGGCCAGCAGCAGCGCGTCGCCATCGCCAGAGCCCTCACCATGAACCCCAAAATGCTCTTTTTTGACGAGCCCACATCCGCCCTCGACCCCGAACTGACCGGAGAGATTCTCAAGGTCATCCGCCAGCTGGCCGATGAAAAGATGACCATGGTCATCGTGACCCACGAAATGGGCTTCGCCCGCGACGTGGCGGACAGAGTCATCTTTATGGACGGCGGCTACATCGTCGAAGAAGGCCGCCCGGAGGACGTGATCAGCAACCCCAAAGAGGAACGCACCAAACAGTTCCTCGCGAGATTTTCCGACCAGGGGGCTATCAAAGAGTAAGTCAGGGGACGTATCAGCTGACTCATTTTGCCAGGCCAGTGCCCGGGCAAAATGAGACGGCTGATACGTCCTTTTCTTTGAACCACCGGGCGAGTCACCGGGGACGTAACAGTCTGACTCACTATTCACCATGAGTCACCGGTGACACACCGGGGATTCCATGGGAACAAGGTGCTCCTGGCTGTGACAGACCGCCTCCCCTATTCATCTGGAGAAAAATATGGCAGAAAAAACAGATCTCAGAATTCTCAGAATCGTAATGGCAGACCCGGCAGGAAACCGGACTGCCATCGTCAGAACATTCGTGCCGGCCCCCCTGCGAGCCCGGACAGCCGCAGAGATCATGCAGATCCGCAGCCTCCATGCCGAGCAGGTCGGATTTGAGACCACCCCGCTGGCGGGAGGCGCCGGACGTCTGGAAATGATGGGCGGCGAATTCTGCGGGAACGCCGCCAGAAGCTACGGATACCTGCTCAGCACGGAGCGTGCGGATCAAAATGAAGAGATCCTGATCGAGATCTCCGGTCACACAGGCCTGCTCAAAGTGAGCTGCGACCCTGCCCGGAAACGATCCTTTGCACGGATGCCGATGCCCCGGAGGCTGGACTATTCTCCGGAGGGCCTGCCCATGGTCATCAGTGAGGGAATCACCCACATGATCCTGGAAAACACAGACCCGGATCCGGACCTGATCCGCCGCATGGTCGACCGATACGGAAAAAAATACGAGGCCTTCGGCATGATGTTCCTCAGAGAGGACAGACTGGTCCCCGTCGTGTACGTGGAAGCTGC
Organism: Lachnospiraceae bacterium UBA4317; assembly: GCA_002394525.1. The sequence continues at coordinate 16,709 of DGUF01000199.1, forward strand.
CGGATCCCTGGTCTATGAGTCCTCCTGCGGCAGCGGCTCCCTTGCTGCCGCCTGGTACCAGGATGGGAGAGCCTCCCGCGGACTGGAGCCCGGCCGGGAGACCCTCTACACATATAAAGAACCCGGCGGAGAAATCCTGATCCGCCTGCACCGTGAAGAAGACGGAAGCCTGACCGGAGAAATGGGAGGAGAGATCCTTCTGGAACCGGAGCGGACAGTGACCCTGTAAATGAGGATTTACCGGGAAAGGACGAGCCAGGATGTGCACATGCCCGGCTCGTCCCTCCCCCTGCAAACCCTCCTTTGTGAAGATTTCACATCCTCTTTATAAAGCCCCCCGCCCGGAAAAGACAATTTGCATAATTTGTTTATTATTTTTTGATAATATTATTGCATTTTAGCCAATAAAGTGCTATGCTGATAATAACTTAATTGAGTCGCCTGGAGAGAAGAGAGTATGGCTGCACAGAGGTAAGGAACCTCTTTCTTGTGGCATGTATTCTTTTTTTTGTGCAGATAAGGAAAATCAGATCTGGCCATGCCGGGGTTTCTTTCGGTCACTGTCAACAGCGCGGAAAAAGGCCTTCAAGGCGCGCAGGCGCCCCGGCACAGGTGGTATATGGAGAGAAATTTTGTAAGCAAGAGAGATTTTGTAAACAAGATAGAGGCGTCCCCGATCATTGCGGCAGTCAAGTCTGACGCTGAGCTGGAGCTGAGCCTCAAATCCGAAGTGGATGTGATCTTTACTCTTTACGGCGATATCTGTACGATCCCCGCGATCACGGAGAAGATCAAGAGGGCGGGGAGGACGGCCATGGTGCATCTGGACCTGATCGCGGGCCTTGCGCCCAAGGAGATCTCGGTCGATTTTATCAGGGACAGGACCTGTGCGGACGGGATCATTACGACGAGAGCCAACCTGATCCGCCACGCCAGGGACCGGGGGCTGGCCACGGTGCTCCGCTATTTTGTCCTGGACAGCATGGCCCTCGACAATATCGAAAAGCAGGCGAAGCAGCACTATTCCTCCCAGCCGGATGTGATCGAGATCCTGCCGGGCGTCATCGTCCCCAAGGTGATGAAAAGGATCTGTGCCATGAGCCGGGTGCCGGTCATTGCCGGAGGCCTGATCCATGACAGGGAGGATGTGATGAACATGCTGGACAGCGGAGCGGTCGCGATCTCGACCAGCTGTCCGGAGGTCTGGGAGATGTGAACAGGTGATTATGCACGAAAAAGTGTTGATCATAGAGGCCTGGGGGCAGGGCCCCGGGGCCGGAAGAGCCTGAACCGGAAGGGATAAGACCGGGACCGGGCGAGGAACGGAATTGCACTGTTGACGGAGAGCAGGATAACTATTCATTCAAGGATGCGGGCTTCCGCACCGGAAAAAGGAGGGTATTCTTATGGCAAAGTATGTAATGGCACTCGATGCAGGTACGACCAGCAACCGCTGCATCCTCTTCAATGAGAAGGGCGAGATCTGCAGCATGGCGCAGAAGGAGTTCACACAGTACTTCCCTGCACCCGGCTGGGTCGAGCATGATGCAAATGAGATCTGGCAGACACAGCTTTCTGTTGCGCGTCAGGCAATGCAGAAGGTCGGTGCCACCTACAAGGACATCGCTGCCATCGGTATCAC
>DGUF01000060.1:0-159 GCA_002394525.1 Lachnospiraceae bacterium UBA4317
CGGTTATAGGTGTGGAGCAGGTCCTGCTCGGCCTGCTCGATCATTGACTGCATCTTGTTCTCTTCCATGGTTTTTTCCTCTTCTTGTGATCCGTGGATGGCGGGAGTCAGGTGTGACAGGTGTGACAGGGGGATGTGTGACAGGGGGACAGGCACTCTG
>DGUF01000060.1:255-1030 GCA_002394525.1 Lachnospiraceae bacterium UBA4317
CTGTCCCCCTGTCCCCCTGTCACACCCTGTCACGTCTAATTCAATAGCCTCTGTCGGCGTTGTAATCTCCCTTGTAGAATACGGTCCCGATGCCCTTGTCGGTAAAGATCTCCAGCAGGATGCAGTGGGGGATGCGGCCGTCCAGGATATGGACGCGGTGGACGCCTCCGCGGACCGCGTCGGTGCAGTTGGCGAGCTTGGGCAGCATGCCGCCTCCGACAATTCCCTCCTTGACCAGGTCGTCCGCCTCGGCGATGTTGATGCGGCTGATGAGGGAGTCGGGCTCGTCCAGGCTCCGGAGGACGCCGGTGATATCGGTCAGGTAGACCAGCTTGTCGGCGCAGACCGCGCGGGCGATGGCGCTGGCGGCCTCGTCCGCATTGATATTGTAGGTGTTGAATTCATCGTCCATGCCCAGGGGGGCGACGATCGGCAGGTAGTCCTTTTCCAGAAGGTCAAAGAGGACGGTGGGGTCAACGTCGGTGACCTCTCCGACAAAGCCGATGTCCTGGCCGTCTGCGTATTTTTTCTTGACAGTCAGGAGGTTTCCGTCCTTGCCGCTGATGCCGACGGCGCGGATGCCCAGCTCGGCGACCATGGAGACCAGCTTTTTGCTGACACTGCCGAGGACCATCTCGGCGATCTCACAGGTCTCGGCGTCGGTGACGCGCAGGCCGTTGATAAACTTTGCCTCCTTGCCGCTCTTGGCGACCCAGCTGCTGATGGCCTTGCCGCCGCCGTGCACGATGATGGGCTTGAAGCCGACCAGCTTGAG
>DGUF01000060.1:1176-4837 GCA_002394525.1 Lachnospiraceae bacterium UBA4317
TGCGGTTGAATTTCTGTATATAGGGAAGGGCTTCGATCAGGACCTGGGCCTTCTGCTGGGCCTCGGTCTGTTCCCGGTTCAGATAAGGTTCCATATTTATTCCTCTCTATGATCCGGAGAGCTTTCCCGGTCCGGAAATCGCTCTCCTGCTGTCCTGCCGCAGGGATGACCTGTCAGCTGCGGTAGTCCGCGTTGATGGTGACATAATCGTGGGTCAGATCACATCCCCAGGCTGTGGCAGACTGGTCTCCCATGTGGAACTGAGCCAGGATGGTGACCTTTTCCTTTTTGAGCAGGGCGGTCGCCTCCTCCTCGCTGTAGTCGGCGGCGGCTCCGTCCGTAAAAATCAGCATGCGCTTTTCCTCACCGGTCCCCTCTTCATCGACAAAATAGAGCTGGAGGTCGGAGGGGTCAAAGTCCACGCCGGCATAGCCCAGGGCGCAGAGGATGCGGCCCCAGTTGGCATCGCTCCCGTAGACCGCCGCCTTGGTCAGGCTGGAGGTGATCACGGATTTGGCCAGGGTCCTGGCGTTTTCCAACGTGTCGGCCCCCTGGACGGTGCACTCGATGAGTTTGGTCGCCCCTTCGCCGTCGCCGGCCATCTGCATGGCCAGGTCCTTGCAGATCATGTGCAGAGCCTGGTAAAGGGCCTCGTAGGCGGGTCCCTCGGCCCGGTCGATCAGTTTATTTCCCGCCTCCGCGTTGGCGAGGACCAGGAGGGTGTCATTGGTCGATGTGTCGCCGTCGACCGAGATCATGTTGAAGGTCTCGTCCACGATGGCGCTGACGGCTGTCTGCAGGACATCGGCGTCCACGGCCGCGTCCGTCGTCACATAGCCCAGCATGGTGCACATGTTGGGGTGGATCATGCCGGAGCCCTTGGACATGCCGCCGACCGTGACGGTCTTTCCGTCGAGCTCAAAGCTGCAGGCACATTCCTTTTTGTGGGTGTCCGTCGTCATAATGGCTTTGGCCGCTGCCGTTCCGTGGTCCGCGTCCTGTCCCAGCTCCGGGACCAGGGCAGCCACACCTGCCCGGATGCGGTCCATGGGCAGCTGAAAGCCGATGACACCGGTGGAACCGACCAGGACTGAATCGGCGGGAATTCCCAGAAGCGATGCCGCCGCCTCCGCGGTCTGCTGGCAGTAATCCAGGCCCTCCTGACCGGTGCAGGCATTGGCAATGCCGGAGTTGACGACCACGGCGTGCATGGGCTTTTTGCTGCGCACCAGGTCCCGGTCCCAGATGACCGGCGCCGCCTTCACGACGTTTCTCGTGAAGGTACCCGCGGCCGCGCAGGGGGAGGCACTGTAGATCATGGCCATGTCCGTGCGCCCCTTGTACTTGATCTGAGCGGCTGTCGAAGCAGCCGCAAAGCCCTTGGCGGCCGTCACGCCGCCCTCAAACTTATGAATTGCAATATCCATAAACTGTATCTCCTCTATACTCTATTCTGTTTATTTTTTATTAACAGTAGTATTTCAGTTCTCCCGAATGCTGTGCCCCTTCTTCCGTGATCCAGTCTGCATTTGCTCCCGTCATTCCTCCTGATATTCCACGAAACGCGTGATATTCTCCTCGTTGAGCACGAACTGGTAGTAGTTGCAGTCCTGTCTGCAGGTCCAGCCGATCTGTCTCCAGAATGCGTTCCCGACATCATTTTTGGTAAAGGCGATCAGGGTCACCCGGTTGATGCGCTCCCTGCGCAGGGCATTCATACAGTAGCCGACCATCTGCCGGCCGATCCCCATGCGGCGGAATTTCTTTGCCACGCAGACATGATAGAGGCAGCCCTGACGGCCGTCGCTCCCGCACAGGATGGCTCCGATGATCTTCTCACCATAGACGGCGACGACGCTGGTCGTCGGGTTTCTTTTTATAAAGCGCTCGACCTCCTCGCGGGAGTCATCGATGCTGCGGATGCCGAAGCCGTGGATGGTCATCCAGAGGCGGTGGACCTGTTCATAATCCTCAATGATCATGGCGCGGATCCTGATCTGCGCCGGGGTGATAGCTTCTGTTGTTTTTTTCAAAATCCCGTATTCTTTCTAAAATTCTTTCTTCTATATTATGTACCTTTTCAATGCGCCAGGAAACCTGTGTCTTTCACAGGAGTCCCCCCTGAGGGCAGATCCTCCCGGCGGGGTCAGGCCTTCCTCACAGAGGCCGGGTCTGCGGCGTCTCTTCATTATAATACTTTCCAATGCAGTTGCAAGAAAAGGATTCCTTTATAGCGTATACTTTTTAGTGGATAAAAAGGTACAGTCCACGCCCTTTCGAGGGGGCATAAACGCAGCGTCAAACGCCTTCCGGCGGGGCCGGGCCGTCTTCCGCTTGCCAAAGCTCTGATTAATATACACCCGCTTTGCATAAATGTCCAGTATAAATGCATATTTCTCCATGTTATGCATTGAATATTCTATTTTTCTTAAAAATATACATGTTTTAGGGCTTGCATTTGTATATTGTTTGTTGTATAGTGGTAAACGTTCCGGCGAAAGGAAGACAGGAGCCGGACATCAAAGATAAAAAATATTTTTTTATAGATCGGGCCCGGGGCTTTTGAGACCGGATGCCCATGCAGGAGGTTTTTTCATGGAAAGCAAAAAGGAAAAGGTAATTCTGGCATACAGCGGCGGTCTTGATACGACCGCGATCATTCCCTGGCTCAAGGAGAACTACGGCTATGATGTCGTCTGTGTCTGCATCGACTGCGGTCAGGAGGAGGAGCTGGATCATCTGGAAGAGCGCGCCAAATACTGCGGCGCCGAGAAGCTCTATATCCTGGATGTCTGCGACGAGTTCGCCGATGAGTACGTCGTCCCCTGTGTCCAGGCCCACGCTGTCTATGAGAACAAGTACCTCCTCGGCACCTCCATGGCCCGTCCTCTGATCGCCAAGAAGCTGGTCGAGATCGCCCGCAAGGAGGGCGCGACCACGATCTGCCACGGCGCGACCGGCAAGGGCAATGACCAGATCCGTTTCGAGATGGGCATCAAGGCCCTGGCTCCCGACCTCAAGATCATCGCCGCCTGGAGAAGCCCCAAGTGGAATATGGATTCCCGTGAGTCCGAGATCGCATACTGCAAGGCCCACGGCATCGAACTGCCCTTCTCCGCTGACAGCAGCTACAGCCGCGACCGCAACCTCTGGCACATCAGCCACGAGGGTCTGGAGCTGGAGGATCCCGCCAACGCCCCCAACTATGACCACCTGCTGGTCCTGAGCCAGACTCCCATGAAGGCCCCCGATAAGATCACCTACATCACCCTGACCTTCGAGGCGGGCGTTCCCAAGACCCTCAACGGCGAAGCCATGAAGGTCTCCGATATCATCCGCAAGCTCAACAAGATCGGCGGCGAGAACGGCATCGGCATCATCGATATCGTCGAGAACCGTGTCGTCGGCATGAAGTCCCGCGGCATCTATGAAACTCCCGGCGGAACCATCCTCATGGAGGCCCACCAACAGCTCGAGGAGCTGATCCTGGACCGCGACACCTATGCCGTCAAGGATGAGATCGGCCACAAGTTCGCCAGCCTGGTCTACGAAGGCAAGTGGTTCACCCCTCTGCGCGAGGCGGAGCAGGCCTTCATCGAGTCCACCCAGAAATATGTCACAGGCGAAGTCAAGATGGGCCTCTACAAGGGCAACATCATCA
>DGUF01000060.1:4898-5336 GCA_002394525.1 Lachnospiraceae bacterium UBA4317
CATCATCAAGGCCGGCACCACCTCTCCCTACTCCCTCTACAGCGAGAGCTTGGCCTCCTTCACCACCGGCGACCTCTATGACCACCACGACGCCGAGGGCTTCATCACCCTCTTCGGCCTCTCCACCAAGGTCCGCGCCATGAAGATGCAGGAGATGGGACTGCTCTGATATTCCTTTTTCCTACCGGAATCTGATCCTATATGACCGAACCTCTTATGGTCTGATCTTATATGATCGAATCTCTTATGATCTGATCTCTTATGGTCTGGTCTCTTATGGTCTGATCTCTTATGATCCGATCTCTTATGATCCGAATAAACAAGGCTGCGACACGGATGCATTTTACGCGTCTCTTTCTTTCTGTCTTTTTCCTGCTTTTTTCCTGATCGCGTCAGCCTATTCCCGTCCGCGCCCGCGCCTGGCTTTTTTCTCTTGCC
>DGUF01000238.1 GCA_002394525.1 Lachnospiraceae bacterium UBA4317
GGAGACCAGCGAGCAGGAATTTGACATCGACGCGACCATCGAGGAGACCTGCCGCAAGAGCGGCCTCCTCCAGATCCGCTACAGAAAGCCCCGGCGCAACACCATCCGGGTCATCCTCCTGATCGACAGCGGCGGATCCATGAGCATCTTTGCCCGCCTCTGCTCCGAGCTCTTCCAGGCGGCCTCCGCCTCCCGCCACCTCAAGGAACTGCGGACCTACTACTTCCACAACGTCGTCTACTCCCTCCTCTTCAAGGACCCCACTCTGGAAATGAAGGACGACAACTATATCTCCGTCGACCACCTGATGAACGAATGCGACGGAAAATACCGGGTGATCTTTGTCGGGGACGCGGAGATGCACCCCTACGAGCTGGAGGGAACCGAATATAATTTTTACGACCACAGGGAAGGCCTGCCGGGCTCCCAGGTCCTCAGGATGATGAAACAGCATTTTCCCCACATGATCTGGCTCAACCCGGTCCCCATGCCCGACTACAACAACGGTCCGGATGACACCCACCGGGCCATCGCCGACATCGTTGACATGTACGACCTGACCCTGGACGGGCTCGAGCGCGGCTTCCGCTTCCTGCTCTCCGGAAAGAAATAATCATATGACCAATTAACCATATGATTGGATGATCCGCCGGGCAGACAGGCCCTGAGTCAGGGCACCGGCCGCGGCACACTGCAGTGAAAAAACGGGAATCAGCACAGCTGCCGCGACGCACAGCAGTGAAATAAAACGGGAACCAGCACAGCTCCCGCGGCACACAGCTGCGGCACAGCCATGACACAGCTTTGGAATAAAAGAATGAGACTGAATAAAAGATTTATCATACCGCAGGTCCTGGCCTTTTTGACCATAGTCCTGATGACGGGCACGGCCCCTGCCTCTGCAGTCATGACAGCTGCCGCGTCCAAAGACTCTGCCGCCGCGGCTAAAGATGCTGCCGCCGAAGCCCAAAAGTCCGCCGGGCCGACAGAGTCTTCCGATGAAGCAGCCACGGGATCCGGGACTGTCGAGGCCCGGAATGCATCCGGTATGATCAACGGCCCCCTCTCGGTCGATCCTGTCGGGCACCGGGAAGGCTATACGGCCGTATTGTATGACAGCACAAACGGACTTCCCACCTCAGAGGCCAACGTCATCGCCGAGACCGGAGATGGCTTCATCTGGATCGGCAGCTACAGCGGACTGATCCGCTACGACGGCAATTCCTTTGTGCGGATGGACTCCTCCACCGGGATCGCCAGCGTCAGATGCCTCTATGTCGACCGGGAGGACCGCCTGTGGATCGGCACCAATGACAGCGGTGTTTTTGTCATGGAAAAAGGGGAGTTCCGGAACTGGGACGAGGAAAACGGCCTGGGCGCCTCTTCCGTGCGATCTATAGCCCAGGACGCGGACGGCGTGGTCTATATTGCCACGACCAACGGAATCGCGGCCGTCGGTCCGGATATGATGATCCGGGAGCCGGACAATTCCGGACTGGAGGAAAAGTTCGTCCATGAGCTCCGTCCGGGCAGTGACGGCCTCCTCTACGGCGTGGATAATACGGGCGCGGTCTTTACTCTGGACCATGGCCGGCCGGACCGCTATTTCCGCTTTGAAAAGGGCGAACACGGCGACATCAACTCCATCCTTCCCGACCCGGCCGCTCCCGGCAGCCTCTACGTGGCGAAAGGAGATTCTCATGTCTACCACTGCCGCTGCGGTGAGACCTCCCTGGAGGAGGTGAGGACGATCGATATCTCCCCCCTCTACCAGGTCCAGCACTTTGAGTACATCGACGGCCGGATCTGGGTCTGCTGCAGAAACGGAATCGGCGTCATCCAGGATGGAAAATTTACGCAGCTGGAAAACATTCCGATGGATAATACGATCGTGAATGTCATGACCGATTATGCCGGCAATCTCTGGTTCAGCTCCACGCGCCAGGGCGTGATGAAGATCGTGCCCAACCAGTTTTCCAGCCTCCTTGAGCGCTATTCCCTGCCGGAGACAGTGGTCAATTCCACCTGTATGTATAAAGACCGTCTCTTTATCGGCACTGACCAGGGGCTTACAGTTGTAAACGAGGAAGCTGTCGTAAGTTCTGTCCCCCTGAAACAAGCCGTGACGGCCGGCGGCGTCGATCTCGGGGCCTCAGACCTGCTGGACCTGCTGGCCGGAGTCCGCATCCGGTCCATCATCCGCGACAGCCGCGGCCGCCTCTGGATCAGCACCTGGCGCGGCTGCGGCCTGGTCATGTATGACGGGGACAGGGCGAAGGCTTTCACTCCGGAGGACGGGCTCTTTTCCGACCAGGTCCGGATGGTATACGAGCGAAAGGACGGCTCGATAATCGTTGCCAATACCGGCGGTGTGAATATCATAAAGAACGGCCGGGTCACAGCCTCCTACACCGAAAAGGACGGGATCGTCAATACGGAGATCCTCACGATCGAGGAGGGAATGAATGGAGATCTCCTCCTGGGCTCGGACGGAGACGGGATCTATATCCTGGGCAAAGACGGGATAACGCGCCGAATCGGCCGCGCCCAGGGCCTGACCTCGGAAGCGGTGCTACGCATCAAGCGGGACAGGGAAGGGGACTTCTTCTGGGTCATCACCGGCACCTCCATCGCCTGCCTGAACGCGGACTATGAGCTGACGACCCTCAATAATTTCCCCTACTCAAACAATTTTGATCTCTATGAAAACAGCCGGGGCGACCTCTGGATCCTGAGCAGCAACGGGATCTACGTCTCCGCAAAAAAGGACCTGCTGGCAAATGGAAAAATGAACCCTTTCCACTTCAGCCGGTCCGACGGACTTCCCTGTATCACGACAGCCAATTCCTACAGCGAGCTCACCGAAACAGGGGACCTCTACATCTCAGGGACAAGCGGAGTCGCCAAGGTCAATATCGAAGCGCCTTTTGAAAATGTCAACACACTCAAGGTCGCCGTCCCCTATCTGGATACAGACGGCGTCCGGGTCTACCCCGACGACAGCGGAAACTTCCGGATTCCGTCCAGAATCCGGAAAATAACGATCTACAGCTATGTCTATAACTATTCGCTGACCAATCCCCAGGTATCCTGGCAGCTGAAGGGATTTGACCGGGAAGAGACCACCGTCAGCAGAAGCGACCTGGACCCCATAGACTACACAAATCTGCCCGGAGGAAGCTACGAATTCACGATCCGGCTCCGGGACTCCATGGGCCGGGAAAACCGGACCTCCTCCGTCCGGATCGTCAAAGAGAAGACCCTGCTCGAGCACCCCACGTTTTATGCCCTGAACATTCTCCTCTCTCTTGCGGCTGTCGGAATGCTCGTCAACCTCTACATCCGCCGTAAGCTTGCGTCTATAGAAAAAAAGCACCGGGAACAGGTGGAAAAGGAAAGGATCAGCTCCGAGCTGCAGATGGCCTCCCGCGTCCAGGACAGCATGCTGCCCAGCGAATTCCCGCCCTTCCCTGACCGCAGTGAATTTGATATTTACGCCTCCATGGACCCCGCCCGGGAGGTCGGAGGGGATTTTTACGATTTCTTCCTGATTGACGACGACCACCTCTGCCTCTGCATCGCGGACGTCTCCGGCAAGGGCATCCCCGCCTCCCTCTTCATGATGGTCTCCAAGGTGGTCCTCCAGAACTACGCCATGCTGGGCATCCCCCCCGCCGAGATCCTGAAAGAGACCAACAACGCCATCTGCCGGGACAACAAGCTGGAAATGTTCATCACTGTCTGGGTCGGCATCCTCGAAATCAGCACAGGCATCATCCGGGCCGCCAACGCCGGCCACGAATATCCTGCCCTGATGCAGAACGGCAGCTTCTCCCTCCTCAAGGACCGCCACGGCCTGGTCATCGGCGGCATGGAAAACTCCAGATACAAGGAATATGAGATCCACCTCAAGCCCGGCGACAAGATCTTCCTCTACACAGACGGAGTCCCGGAAGCCACCAACGCAACCGAGACCCTCTTCGGGACCGACCGCATGATCCAGGCCCTCAACCAGGAACCCTCGGCCCCGCCCGAAAAGATCCTGCAGAACATGCAGAAAGCCGTGGATAACTTCGTAAAGGACGCCGAACAATTCGACGACCTGACCATGCTCTGCCTGGAATACAAGGGATAAGCCCCCCGCGAGTCACCGGGGACGGTTCTTTTGACTCATTTGTGAGTCACCGGGGACGTAACAGTTTGACTCAT
>DGUF01000041.1:0-1115 GCA_002394525.1 Lachnospiraceae bacterium UBA4317
GATAACGTCCGGTGGAGGTGACTCCCAGGCCAGTGCAACAGAAATATACCGCCCGCCGGGCATTTGGATAAAATGCCCGGCAGGTAAGGGTGAAAAGGCAGTGTAAGAGACTACCGTCTTCGTGGTAACACGCAAGAGCCATGTAAACCCCATCCGAAGCAAGACCAGAACGAGGACTATGGGCCGGCCCGGTCCGTTCTCAGGTAGGTCGCTGGAGGCCGCCGGTGACGGCGGTCCAAGATAGATGATCATCCAAGACAGAACCCGGCTTACAGCTCTGCTCATCTTTTTTTACGGCGGACGGTCCGCTGAGCAGGAAAGGAAGGAAAGAAATGACGAAAATTGATATCGTATCCGGATTTCTGGGTGCGGGAAAGACAACACTGATCAAAAAGCTTCTCAAGGAAGCGCTTGCAGGCACAAAGGTCGTCCTGATCGAGAACGAATTCGGCGAGATCGGTATCGACGGCGGCTTCCTCAAGGAATCCGGCATCGAGATCCGCGAGATGAATGCCGGCTGCATCTGCTGCTCCCTGGTCGGTGACTTCGGCTCCTCCCTCAAGGAGGTCATGGCCGCCTACGCCCCCGAGCGCATCCTGATCGAGCCCTCGGGCGTCGGCAAGCTCTCCGATGTCATGCGCGCCATCAGTGACGCCTCCGAGCATACCCAGATGCATCTGAACAGCGCCGTGGCTGTCGTCGACGCCTCCAAGTGCAAGGTCTACCTCAAAAACTTCGGAGAGTTCTTTGACAACCAGATCGCATATGCCGGAACCATCATCCTGAGCAGGACCGACAAGATCAGCGCCGAAAAGATCGATGAGTGCGTAGAGCTCCTGCGCGGCCTCAACAAGGACGCGACCATCATCACGACCCCGATCGCCGACCTGGACGGAAAAATGATCCTGGATACCATCGAGGGGACCGCGGACCTGCAGAAGCAGATGCTGGAGGAGGTCCTGGCGGCCGACTATGACGATGATGAGGATGAGGAGGAGCACGAGCACCATCATCACCACGATCATGACGATGAGGACGAGGACGAGCACCACCATCACCACGATCATGACGATGAGGACGAGGACGAGCACCACGATCACGACGATGAGGATGAG
>DGUF01000041.1:1189-6029 GCA_002394525.1 Lachnospiraceae bacterium UBA4317
AGCACGAGCACCACCATCACCACGATCACGACGATGAGGACGAGCACGAGCATCACGACCACGACCATGAGGAAGAAATGGAGGTCGATGAGGACGGCGACCGCATCTACCACACCCACGATTATCAGGAGGCCCATGGCGGCCACCATCATCACCATCACCACCACCACCATCATCACGGCCACGACGCCGATGAGGTCTTCGGAAGCTGGGGGATGGAGACGCCTTCCAGATTTACGGCCGACGAGATCACGGGCATCCTGAAGGAGCTGGAAAACGAAGAGAAATACGGTTATGTCCTCCGCTCCAAGGGCATGGTCCAGTCCCCCGACGGCAGCTGGATCCACTTCGACTATGTGCCGGAGGAATCCGAGGTCCGCACCGGCGCGGCGGATGTCACGGGCAAGATCTGTGTCATCGGCGCAAAGCTCAATGAAGAGGCTCTCGAAAAGCTGTTCAAGAGAAAATAATATTACAGGTTAACGCCCTTCGAAGGAGCGTGAACTGTATCAAAATAATAGCATTCTGTCCCGCAGCCTCTGCTGCCTTGCCGGCAGGGCTGCGGTCTGCGCATAAAAAGATATGTTTGATTTTTTTAAGGGAAAGAAAAAAGTGGAACAGAAACCGGTATATGTCATCAACGGTTTTCTCGACAGCGGGAAGACCTCCTTTATAGCCTATACGATCGGCCAGCCTTATTTCCAGACCAAGGGGACGACCCTTCTGATCCTCTGCGAGGAGGGCGAGTGCGAGTATCGCGAGGGCCTTTTGAAAGAGACGGACACGGTGCTGGAGAAGATCGACGACCTCGAGGACTTCACGACGACGCACCTGATGGAGCTGGAAAAAAAGCACCGCCCGGAGCGTGTCCTGATCGAATGGAACGGCATGTGGGACTTCAGGGAGTTCAAGATCCCCAAAGCCTGGAGGCTGGAACAGCAGATCACCACGATCGACGCCTCCATGTTCAACATGTATTTCACCAACATGCGGTCCCTGGTGGCGGAACAGCTCAGAAACTCCGAGCTGATCATGTTCAACCGCTGTGATGATGTCGATGAGAAGCTCCTGGTCAATTTCAAGAGAAATGTCAAGGCCATCAACCAGAAGGCAGACCTCGTCTTCGAGGATTCCGAGGGCGAGATCGATATGACGACGGAAGAGGACCTTCCCTTTGACATCCACCAGGATCCCATCCGGCTCGAGGGCCTCGATTACGGGATCTGGTACATCGACGCCATGGAGCATCCCGACAGATATGTCGGCAAGAGAGTTGTCTACACGGGTATGGTCATGCGGCCCAGGGATTTTCCTGCCGGCTATTTCGTGCCCGGCCGGATGGCCATGACCTGCTGTGCCAATGATATGTCCTTCCTGGGATATGCCTGCAGGTCGGACAAGGCGGCCTCCTTCCCTGAGCGCCAGTGGGTGAAGGTGACGGCTGAGATCAAAAAAGAGGACTTCGGTCCCTATGACGGTCCCGGCGTGATCCTGGAGGCGGAGGAAGTCGTGCCGACGGCCCAGCCCGAGGAGCCTGTGATCAATTTCGCGGGCTGAAGCCTGAAGCCCGGGACGCTGAACAGCGAGGGCCCTTGCCGGAAAGCCGGCTGAAAACAGGGAGCTTCCCCTGCGAGTTGAGACCGGTATCAGCGCGATCCAGGCTGACAACAAGAAAATCGAAACGGCCCCGCCATGCAGTTTTCAGGCGGGGCTGTTCCTGTATTCCACACCGGACATCCTGAAGGACCCGGCAGGGTTTTCCATGGCGGGAAGGAGAAAAGATTCCGGTTAAACAGACAGGAGGCTTCGGACGGATTGAAAGATAAAAAAGAACTGACACAACTGCTGGAGGCGGTCGCTGAGGGCCGGGTCGCGGTGGAGGAGGCCGCCCTGCAGCTGCGGGAGCTCCCCTTCGAGGACATCGGCTATGCCAAGACCGACCTGCACCGGGGCATGCGGCAGGGAATCCCGGAAGTGATCTACGGGGCGGGAAAGACCCCGGACCAGATCCTGGGGATCGTGGGCTCCCTGCGAAAGCACGGGCAGAAGACCATTCTGATCACCCGGATGAGCGCTGAGGCCAGAGACCTTGTCTCCGCTCAGTATCCACTCTGCTACGATTCCCTGAGCCGGACCGGCATCATCGGGGAAAAGCCTGTTCCCGACGGAAAGGGAACGGTCGTGGTGGCCACCGGTGGCACCAGCGATATCCCGGTCGCGGAGGAGGCCGCCCTGACCGCCGAGGTCTTCGGCAACCGGGTGGAGCGCCTCTATGATGTCGGCGTTGCGGGCATTCACCGCCTCTTCGCCCATCAGCAGGATATCCTGTCCGCTCGCGTCATCATAGCCATCGCCGGCATGGAGGGGGCCCTGGCCAGTGTGATCGGCGGCCTCGCCAGCTGCCCCGTGATCGCGGTCCCGACCAGCGTAGGCTACGGAGCCTCCTTCGGAGGCCTGTCCGCCCTGCTCTCCATGCTCAATTCCTGCGCCAGCGGCGTCAGCGTCGTCAATATAGACAACGGGTTCGGAGCCGGCTATCTGGCCAGCATGATCAACCACCTGGATTGAGGAACCGCAGTGAAAGAATCTGTAAATTCTGTTTGCCTGGATCCGCAGATTCGATCTTGTTGTCAGCCGACGTAGTATGAGGAGACCTATGAAGACTTTATACCTTGAATGCAATATGGGTGCTGCCGGTGATATGCTCTCTGCGGCCCTGCTGGAGCTTCATCCGGACCCCGCCGCAATGGTGGACAGACTCAATGCCCTGGGGATCCCGGAAGTCGTCTTTGAAGCCGACAAGGCAGTCCGCTGCGGGATCCGCGGGACACACCTCAAGGTGACAGTCCGCGGGGAGGAAGAGGAGAGCCTGGATGTCCCGGCCTCTGCGGATGGACACCAGCACGAAATCCATGATCATGAGGACCACAGCCACGACCACGAGCATGATCACGACGGCCATGACCATGGCGGTCACAGCCATGACCACGGCCATATCCATGACCACGATGGTCACAGCCACCACCACGATCATGACCACGGCGGTCATGAACAACATCACGGCCATGACCATCACGGTCACAGCCATGTCCACAGAAATATGGCTGATATCAGGGCGATCGTCGGCAATCTCAATGTGGAGGACAAGGTGCGGGAGGATATCCTCAGGGTCTACGGCCTGATCGCGGAGGCCGAGAGCCACGCCCACGGCAGGCCGGTCGAGGAGGTCCACTTCCATGAGGTCGGCGCCATGGACGCCGTGGCGGATATCACCGCCTTCTGCCTGCTCCTGCATGAGCTGGGGCCGGACAGGGTAGTCGCCTCCCCCGTAAATGTGGGATCCGGGAATGTCCGCTGCGCCCACGGGATCCTGCCTGTGCCCGCGCCCGCCACTGCCTGGATCCTCAGGGACGCCCCGGTCTATGCGGGACTGGTAAGAGGAGAGCTCTGCACCCCCACGGGCGCCGCCCTGCTCAAGTGCTTCGCGCAGGAATTCGGTCCCCTTCCGCAGATGAAGGTCCGATCCATCGGGATCGGCTGCGGCATGAAGGACTTCGAACAGGCCAACTGTGTCCGGGCCATGCTGGGAGAGACTGCCGACGGCAGGGACAGGATCTGTGAGCTGACCTGCAACCTGGATGACATGAGCCCGGAGGCAGTCGCCTTTGCCATGGAAGAGCTGCTGGCGGCCGGGGCAGTGGATGTCTACACGATCCCGGTCACGACCAAAAAGAACCGGCCCGGCCTGATCCTGACCTGCATGTGCAGGGAAGATCTCCGGGAGACTATGCTGGCCCTCCTTTTCAGGCACACGACCACCCTGGGGATAAGGGAGTACATCTGTAACCGCTACACCATGGACCGCCAGGTGGAGACCCTGCAGACACCCGTCGGACAGGTCCGGCTCAAGAAATCCTCCGGCTGGGGGACATACCGGGAAAAATATGAATACGATGACCTGGCCCGCATTGCCCGGGAGCAGGGGATCAGCCTGAGTGAGGCAGCCCGAAGAGCTGATGGTAAAGAAGCCTGACCGGGGAGGCCCGCAACGTGGATGGGATAGCAGCCTGACGGAGGCGGTCCGCAGGACAGACGGTTAAGAAGCCTGACCGGGGAGGCCCGCAGGGCTCCGCCGGATTCATGTAAAAGCCGGGCGTTCCATCCTGAAAATGCATTTGAAAAAATACAATTGGCCCTTGACAGAGTCAGGGACGTTTTTGTAAGATTTACAGGTATGTTTTGGCAGAAGTTCCGTGTCATCTTCTGTCCATCCTGCATCGAAGTCCACTGTTTGCGCGGCTGCACAGTGTCCGGAGAGCAGAGTTTCAGAAATACACACCATTCATTTTTTATAATCATTTAATTTCGGAGGAAATAAAATGGCAAACATCAAATCTGCCAAGAAGAGAATTCTGACCAGCGAGAAGAGAGCAGCAGCCAACAAGGCTGTCAAGTCCGGCGTCAAGACCGCCGTCAAGAAGGTCCGCGTTGCTGTCGAGGCCAATGATGCAGCAGCTGCAGCAACTGCATTCGAGAGCGCAAAGTCCGTGATCGACAGAGCTGCCTCCAAGGGCGTCCTTCACAAGAACACCGCTTCCCGCAAGGTTTCCAGACTCGCGGCTGCCGTCAAGAAGGTTCAGTAAACCCGGTTCGGCCTCAGAAGAGTCTCATAGATCACCCTGAAAAGGTTTTTGATCAGAAGACCTCGTTCTCTCAAAGAGTTCGAAGAGTCGTTTTTAAACACTTTTATCTTTTTAATTCATTCTTTGAAGTGTTTTACCGCAGTCCTTTCATGGACTGCGGTTTTTTTGCTATAATATGATGTAAAGGTCAAAAGTAT